>DATFDI010000085.1:0-19635 GCA_035252175.1 Nitrososphaeraceae archaeon | reverse complement strand
CTTACAGTCAGTACTACTTGCTGTTTTGTTATCTATAGATGTTCCAGATATTGGAAGGTCTTTTCCTACTGGTACTTGCTGACCCTTGCTAGGTGATATGATTTTTATTTTCGTAATATGTTGTTCTGGGTTTGTAGAAGATGGCGGCATCGATGCTTTTGATGCTGTAGATAATAATGACGGTGACGATGTCTGCTGGGCAGACGCCTGAATATTAGACGAAACTGAAAAAGCAAACATGCTGACCAAAACAACGGATATAACAAAGGTCGATGTAGTGTGGTCCATAGTAAGAATGTTGTTATGCATATATATATCTGAATTAAACAAATTGATCTTAGATTTTATAAAGAAGCATCTACTAGTGCTTCGGTCTTAAGCAAATTGTTGATGCATCAAATCAAACTTTATACCGACTGTTTATGCTATAAATTCCTTTTAGTATGATTATGTTTTACCTAGTGGTAATATATGTTGGGGTCAACCTGTATACAATATGCAAACTGATTTGCAGGTATAACTAATAAGTATGGCTATCGAAATGGTTAATTCCACTAATGAACGTGAAACATTCGATTTCTCCATAGAAGATTACTTGAGCGCCAATACGCAAAGATTTTGAATCCAAGATAGGTAAACTAGATTAGTGTTTGATGATCAATCTCGGCAGGTTACTACAAAATAATGCCGTTCTAAGTGGCGACAATGCATGAATTGCGATCTGCTGATAACATATATTCTGCTGGTGGCATATGTCAGGAGCTAGCTAACTTCTGCATATACAATTGCAGGACATAAGCATACAAACTCGCACTGATTCCTTCACCCCAATAACTGATCCTTTA
The DNA here is from genome assembly GCA_035252175.1 of Nitrososphaeraceae archaeon. Taxonomy (GTDB): domain Archaea; phylum Thermoproteota; class Nitrososphaeria; order Nitrososphaerales; family Nitrososphaeraceae; genus JAFAQB01. The sequence continues at coordinate 18,790 of DATFDI010000085.1, read as the reverse complement.
CTTGTACGTTAGGGGGCACGACAATAATTCTCTCCTCTCCTAACCGAAAAACAGAATAATGGTTTTTGGCAGCCATGGAATAAAGCTCATTTACTAGCTTGGTTCCCTCTTCCACACTTTTTGTAAAGATTGGAGTTATGCGCGCTATTAAAATTATAGGTTCTTTCTTGCACACATCATCCTGCAACTCGGGAAGTTGCGAATAACTATGGACAGAAATAGTTTTCAGCCAAATTTGCAATTGCTTCTTACTTCCAGACGTTTCTTTGGGGTTAGTCTGTGTAGCCAGCGGCTGATCCCTAGGTGTTAAATCCACAATTCTACGATTAAAACATTGGGCTACTTATGATAAAAAAGTATCATTAAAAATTGTTAAACCTCATTGTAAATATTGAACTAATTTATATATAAGTGTATAATAATATTTTTCTGATTGCAATAATCTTGAAAATTTTTCTTGGCAAAATAGAGAAGTTCTGTTCTTATAAAAGTTGCTACAAATTGTTACATTATCTGCTTCTTCGTGTGTGTATCTAGCACAACGCATTATCCTATCTGTAGCGAAGCAAAATGCCTGCGAACTATTCATATGCCAAAATTTTACACGATAAGCCGTAAGGACTATCCCATATTAGCGTTCTTATGCAGAGAGGCCACCTTGAACACTTAAAATTGGCGTCTGCTCATGCTTGAATTTAAGTGTAGCGATGCTTCCTTAGCTACCTGCATGCACTGGGCATTACGTGCCGATCCTCTCTGCAGTCTGATCTTTTGAAATCATGAACCCGATCACTGCGATTCCGACCAAACCTGTTACAAACAGCATGGAAGCTAAGGTCATAAGTGCTGATAAATAACTACCAATACGCTGGATGTGCATGATGCTGGCTGTCGTTGTCGGACTTATCATGATGCCTATTCCTATGAATAATATTGTCACCAACACGATGAATGAAATAATAACACGGTCCAACGTCGTATAATGTTAAACATGATATCCTCCATTTATAATTGTATTAAAATGAAAGCATTCGGGTTCAATGCGCGTATCTGCTATTAACCTTTACCTACAATCGACGTACAAAATATAAAATACTGGAAACTATGCAAATCTCCGATGGGTATAGTTTAAGAGGATAAAGCGGTTCTTTCGGACTAGTGCATTCCACCTTTATCCTTCTTTCTTTCTCCTTTTCCGGAATGTGCCTTTTTGCGGTGTATATCCAATCGTTCTTTTTCTTGAAATGTCATATCGCACTCCTTGCATTTTATTGTGTTTGCTTTGTCGGAGTCACGTTTATTATTTCTAGTTCGTATTCTTTTAAACAGAAAGCTCATTTTACAGGTATCAATTATTACTGGGGGCGTCTTATTAATCTTAGGTAGATATGTTTTTTTTATATTTGTGCTCGAGTAAACATGATCTAGTAAGAAAGCCCTTAATTGAGTACAGTTTCTCAAGCTATTTTAAGTTATTTTTTCGCTTCAGCAGTTATAGCCACTCTCCCATTAACCACCCATTTGGCGCTTCCAATCTCGCTTCCCTGTGGGCCAGCAGCCCTTGGGATATCTATCTCTAGGTTCTGGAAATTATACGAAATTTCTGTGCCTCTTCCGGTCAACCTGTCGAATAGTTCTGTTAAAAGATTTGCCCACTGGGCAGCTTGTTCCGTTGACTTTTCATTTCTAGTGCTGTTAGTCATAACAGTTGGATGCATTCTAATCTTTATAATACTATGGATAAGCGCATCCATCTCTTATACGGAGAAGGCGTTATTACAAAGCAAAAGTTGCATTCGACTCTCTAAAACAGTAACCATCATCAGAGTCCAAAAATGGCTATCATGTATTGCTACGATTTCTCAGCCTGCTTATATTCCAAGCATTGTTCTTTGTATGGGAATGATTCATTATAGTGATTTGGTTTGTCTATGGATTTAGCGAATGAGTTAGCTTTGTAAGGAAAAAATCAGTTATTGATATTCCTTATCTTGGTAACGCTCACTTTAATCCTGCCTGCAGTATCTGTGTCTTGCGTCTTTGACCTGCTATACTTTTGGAGGGTCGACGTTATTCGTGCTTGTGTATAGTATGATTTCTCAAATCCTCTCTAGACTTGAAGGTTTCACTACAAGTTTCGCATCTAAATGTTTGCTCAATATCCTCTATATTTTTCGCTTTGGTTGTTTTATGGAAATCAGACATCGAAGAGGAAGATGAATCATCAATCTGCGGCCACAGTTTCGCAAACATGGCCGGGGTATTAGCCCTTAACCATGCAAACATCTTTTCTTCTTCATCCAAGCTTTGCCTAAGATAAGGGATTGTATCGCCGATATTCATTTTCTCGGCCATTTGTATAAGCAAATTATAACCTGTAACCTCTGCATTCTCGACTATCATGTCTTCAACCGATTGCATTAATTCTTGCTCTGCAACAGAAGTCCTCGATGCATGGATCTTATCCATTATAGACTGCGGTGGAGCTGCAATTGGCAGTTGTCCCTTTTCCTCCGTAGGTGTTAATCCAGCTACCCCTGCTCCTATATTTCTTATTATGCGTCTTAGTCTATCCTGATGTTGTTTAGTTTCCTCCAAGTGACGTTGTAGCTGTTGCTTTACGTCTTCTAATACGGTCTGTTCAGCTCTTTTTTGGACCCTTTCGAGCGCTGCATTTTCCATCGCTAACGCAGAGTTCAAATATAAAAGGAATTTATCATGTAAGTCTTGCCTCATTTCTCTTTTCATAAGTAGGCAATTATTTGCTATAACAGTTGGCCCTCTCCTACGTGTGTCTGCAATCAATTGCAGCTCTTAGCTTTACACTGCAATCCAATCAGGAATTTGCTGTTTCAGTTGAGTGCCAGAGTTTTCTTTTTAATTTATTGTTGAATGCCTTTAAATCGTAGAATGTGAATAGATCCATGAGGTTAGCGAAATTTTTGAACAACAAGGATAATGTCTCAATTAATAATACTACAAGATGTATTTTGTCTTTATATGTAGTGTCTTTAATAGCAGTTGGGAATACTGTATGGACAACTGCTACGGGCAATGCTTGTCTATTACCCAAAGCCTATGCGCAAGATCTTAACCCCCCAACGACAGGTAAAACCTCTCCTCACGTTGCGTCTACTTTTGGCCCTAATTTACCTGTCCACGCCAACCGCAGCACGACGGATAACGGTACGAACCCTACAAACACTCCGCGATAGCCTACACTATTAGATCCTTTTAGAGTCTTCATACATTATCGGCGATAATTGACGAAAAAGCGAGCTTTAGTTTCCACGTCCTAATGTCGGGAGTTCAAAAAAACAAAATACATTAAATGTAGTAATGTTTATTTGTAAAATCGAAAATGCTACTTGCCCTTCGTGTATGGAACTAGCTCAAATAAGAGCGCTGGCATGCCCGTCACAGCCATTAATTTTTTTGGTTTACCGTACCTGATATACCTACGTGATATGTATCGGGTATTATGTCCCTGCTCCATTGAGTAAATAAGTTTTATCTAGATCTTGCTATATGCCATACAAGTATCCAACAAATATGGATCCCTTACACAACATTGGTAATAGTGTTAGCAAAAAAGAGGTCTCAGTGGGGAAAAAAGACGGGACAGACGAGGGACGTGTTAATATATCTATTAGCAAGAGAGCATACGAAGCACTAGTTAAACACGCAAATCAAATAACCGAACCTAATCCCGAAACAGATAAGCCGTTTACAATTGAGGAAATTTTGGACGAAGAAATTTTGCTGTTGTTTAATAATGATTGGGAAGAGCCTAAAAACCAAAACAGCCAAAATACTGCTCAAGGAACAAATCCGGTTCCTGGTTAATTAAGATGCAAGCCGTACACAACAGCTCTATTAAGCCTGCATATCAGCCAGGGGTTTTAGCACATTACGTACTTGTGCTAATACACAATAGCATTGCATAGCAGATAAAAAGGATTTGGTCACTTGCGTGTCTTCCTTTCTACCAAACCTGCTGCCAACTCGATGTCATAGACATTATTGTAACTGACGCCATCTTCTAGATTATTCTGGACTGCTTCGAAAACATCGTTGATTCTGTTTCCCATCGCCGGAGATTTTCTATTAATGTGATTTTTTATATCCTCTTTATTTGCCGGAAACTGCAAGCCCTCTAGAAGATTAGCCATTTTAGACGCTGTCTCTCTGCTGGTTGCCTTGTTAGTTGGCGGTTCACCTCTTAAATCCCCAGCTCTCTCGGCTTTCGCTTCAATGCCTGATTGAGTGCTATCGGTATAGTTAGGGTCGCTTGATACATTTGACATCCTTTCTAAATATTCGCCTCTCTCACCAATATATGGCACAAATTTCTCATAAAGGTTACAGTAGAGAATCCAAAATTGCACATAATCTAGGCCAGTCTGTGCTGCCGAGCGGCGAGCATTATTGCCCGGAGTTAGGCGTTGATACCACGCCTGATTTAGATTATCAAATTTGTTATAGGATGATTTCCTCAACTGCTATTTCGTGCTTATAATATTCCTCTCACATAGCTGTTATATAAAAAGAAAGTTCAATATCTCGTGACTAATAACGACGAGATTGTGTTTTGAGGTATAGGAAAAATTGGTAAAGATCTACACGAATGCGGACAATTCTATGGTGCTTCTATTAGCAGTTTTAGTTTCTATGATGTGTGGAATCTTTTTTTCAGCTAGAACTTTAATATTAGAACCTTTCCTTTTAGTCTGGCTCGCTATTCTTTTATTTCTCAATTTAATCAGATTGGACTTAAGTGATCTGAAGGCAGACTTTGTAAAGCCAAAGAGGATTATAATACTATCTACCTTGAAGCTACTCATAATTCCGGTTTGCACATATCAGGTCACTCAGCTAATTTATCCACAGGAGTCTCTATCAGTGTTATTGCTTTCTGGTATTTCTACCGGCCTGGGGTCTCCCTTTGTGGTAAATCTAGTCGGTGGAAGGCTGCAAACAGTAGTCGCAATGATAACTATTACTTCTTTAGCAGTCCCCGTTGTATTGCCTCTCTTAGTTTATTTATTCTTTAAGACGGAGTTTTCAATACCTTTCCCTAATATGGTACTTATTCTTTCAGCTGGACTATTGGTCCCCCTGGCATCATGCTGGGCGACGAAAAGATATCTACCTAGGGTTTCCAGGCTAATAGAGAGAAGGTCATTTCCCATATCTCTTATTGCAATCATTTCCATAAACTTGGGACTCTTTGCAAAATTTTCTAACTATTTTTTTCAGGATCCACCCTTTGTTATTGGCACCAGCCTGTTGGCATTCGCGTTATTTGGGGTATACGGACTGTTAGGATATGCTTCAGATGCAATTTTCATTAACGACCATAGATGTACGGAAACCGAAAAGAAACACAACAGGTTATCAGCGTTTATTTCAATGAGTTATGTAAATAACATCCTAGTTGCGATTTTTGCTCAGCAATTTTTTGGTAGTCATGTAGCTGCTTTAGCCGCATTTTATAATATTCCATATTATATTGGAATTCCGATACTGGTAAGATGGGTCGGTGGTGGTAGTTTGGATTATGTCAAAAAATGACTAGGAGTATATATATTAATATGGCTTCTCAGGTGCGACTAAATATCATTGCATTACACCTGAGTATGGGCTTTTACGAATTGTAAACCTCTGACACCGTGTACTCCCTATGTATCAGTCAAATATGAGTCCCAGACATCGAATCTGGCCAATAACTAGCTCCGCCTTTTTACAAATGCATTTTTATTCCACCATTATGCGATAGCAAAAGAATAGAGAAAGAGTTAAAGCATAGAATGAACAGCATGATCTTGATAATTGACAAGAGAAGAACAAGGAACAGAACGAAATAAGCAAAATAACGACAGCTATTTTTCCGCTTCTGATAATCCATTTGTTTCTGCAACTGCGTTTTGGCAAAATACGATGAGTGATTGGTTTAATGCTTATGGTGAATTTATTAAAAACGGCAGTAAAATTACCGAATACTGGTACGATATTTGTTGGAAGCCTTGGATAAATTTACAGCAGCAAACCCAAAACAGAGACAAAGTTAAAGTAGAGTAGTTACGATGTCTTTGATTATATAAACAAAACCATTCTTAGATGGGCATATGTAGCAGTACCATGATTTAATGGCTATCCTGCAGCCCAGGGTTCTGAGATAATATCTATTTTCACTGATGTATTGCACGATTTTTATCAGTTTAACCTATTTTTTAATAGGAACTTTATAACACGTTATCATCGGATACAAACTCTGGGAGGCAAAATTTAAAATAGATTTGAATTCGAAGTTTATGTATATATGAATAAAAATAAGTTAGTTTTATGCGGCGTGATAGTTGCAACGATTCTTGCATTGTCAACATCAGCTTCATCCTATGCTAATGCGAATACAACGATGGTACAAACTATCACATCGGAATCTAACTCTGTTTCGAATATTAGTGGTAATAATACGTTAGCTAGGGGTGGATCATCAGAGCAACAAGTTCTCTCTGTTGGTCCACCACTGAATGCAATATTTAAAAAGGCAGAGAACTCCGTCGTACAGATAACAAGCAGGGTACCTATTCCCCGTGGTCTTCCCTCTGGAAGTCAAGCGCAACCCCCTGTTACCGCTCTGGGTTCGGGATTCATATCAGATACACAAGGTCACATAATTACAAACAGCCACGTTGTAGGCGGTGCACAAACCGCTGACGTGACATTCGTCGATGGTAATAGATTTACTGCAAAAGTATTAGGCAACGATGTCTATAGTGATTTAGCGGTTCTGAGAATAGTTTCAAACAGTAGCGAACAAAGTAAGCAGCAACAGACAGCCCTGTCCTCCATTAAGCCGCTTGCCATCGGAAACTCAAGTAGTGTACAGGTTGGAGATCAGGTGATTGCCATTGGAAATCCATTTGGACTTAGCGATACTATGACGACTGGAATCGTCAGTGGTATAAGCCGAGTATTACCAGCGGCTGGAGGTATTGGCTTCTCGATTCCCAATGCAATTCAAACAGATGCTCCAATCAATCCTGGCAATTCTGGCGGACCATTGCTAAATATGAGAGGACAAGTAATCGGCATTAGCACAGCAATATTGTCCGGTACTGGTGGTTTTTCTGGTATCGGGTTCGCAGTGCCCTCCAATACAATAGCAAAAGTAATTCCAACATTAATTGAGAATGGTACGTACCCTCATCCTTATCTCGGACTCTCAGTAGCGACCTTGACGTCAGATATAATTCAAAATGTAACAGGCTTAGAGGCAGCTCCTCCAAATTTAAGGGGAATCTACGTGGACACGATTACAAAAGGTGGGCCTGCAGATAAAGCCGGAATACACGGAACTACGACAGACCAATATGGAAAGAAACATGTAGGGGACATAATAACGGCCATCGACGGACACCAAGTACTAAGAAGTGATGATTTGATTACTTATCTTGACCAGAACAAGTCTGTCGGCGACACAGTCATATTTACTGTATATAGAAATGGCCATACAATGGACTTGAAAGCTGCTCTTACAGCCAGACCCAATCCTCCTATGCTGTCGGCCGCTGCCCTACCTCCTGTTCCACCACCTCCAGATTCTCCTCCGCCTTCACCACCGTCCCCAGGTCCGTGAGCTTCTTTTCTTTTTATAATTAATTCATATTCGATACGAATAGAAGCACACGTCGCAGAAAGTTCAGTCAAAGGAAAAATCAAGCTTAACTTTTCCAGGGCAATCAACAATGAGATCGAGTGTTACCCTTTTGATTGCGTGTTGAACTTTTTATAGACGGAGAACGCTATACGTTAACGAAACGAATATGGCTGACAAAATTAAATGCTCGCACATACTTGTTAAAAAGCAAAGCGAGGCTAATGAAATACTAGAAAGATTAAAGAAAGGCGAGAGCTTCGTAAACTTGGCAAGAGAACTATCTATTGACAAAGGAAGCGCGAAGAGAGGCGGAGATTTGGGGTTGTTTGGAAGGGGCATGATGGTAGAACCATTCGAAGAGGCGGCTTTCAAGTTGAAAAAAGGGGAAACATCTCATGAGCCAGTCAAGACTGAATTTGGTTATCATATAATCAAAAGGGCTGGTTAGGACTACTATGGAGCAAAGTCAAACAGAATACTATAAGCTCTTATTTTAAGACACTAATCGTTTAATAATCTAACGCTCTGACAAAATAGTCGAAAAATACGTATTGTATATTAGGGTCAATGGCGAAGCCAAGCAGAAACTACTCTCCCCCTTCCTGACTGGTCCTCTTGATTATTATCTTCGTTATGTAGGATATATAATTTGGTACATGAGAATTGACCAGAGTCAGATACAATAATGATGCCATGGCATTTTTCTTGGTAGTTAATTCCTATCTATTTTATATCGCTGTGACCGAGTGTCACCATATTGGGAAGCATATAACAAAGCCAGAAGCACGGAGTATGATATAATGCTTGTCTACTGGGTCACCTGAAATAGCACAGCGCGCCGCTATATTATATCTGAGGTTTCCTTTTTACCTTAGGGGACATCAGCTTCAGGCTGCTGATGCATGGATGTCAAGTGGAAGGCGGGGTTCAATAATATATAGCAGTGGCACAGGTAAAACTGAAATAGCATTTGAATGTGCCAGGAGAGCGGCGGCCGCCGAGGCGGCAGTCGATGCTTTTGCATGTACAAATAAACACTCAGAGACAGAAGAGCATTCTCTGCTTTACAAAAAAATAACAAGATTCGATATATTACTAGTTGTACCGCGCATTGTATTAATCAATCAAAACATCAAGAGATTGATCGATTACCAAATACCACGAGACAAAGTCGGAGTATATTTCGGCGAAAAGAAAGAGAGCAATAAGGAAATAACAATCAGTACGTATCAGAGTGTGCTGTCTAGACCCGATCTTATACGAAGATCCAAAATGGTGATTTTCGACGAAGTGCATTTAGTAAGTGATACTGCTAGGGTTTTAAGCAAAGTATTTGATATTGCAATAGAAGATCATACGAAGGCTCTTCTCGGTCTTACTGCTACAATCAATGTAGACGAGCCAAAATTCAATACTATTGCCACTGTTTTGCCGCCTATCACGAAATACAATCTAAAGGAGGCGGTAGAAGATGGAAGATTAACAAAACCTACAGTTATCCCTATTAAAGTAAAACTTACAACTAGCGAGCAGCAATTATACGATAACCATTCTATTAAAATCAAGAATATTTCTGCTCGTTTCAAAAGGTATGATGCTGGTTCAATGTCTTTATTGTTAAAGAAAGGAGGTTTTGCGGCTGGGATGGCAAAAGCATGGTTTTCAAACGTAAGAAATCGAAAACGCTTGTTGAGCTGTGCTGACAATAAGTTAAGCGCAGTGGTAGATTTGATAGCTAAGAAACATCCTAGCCAGAAAGTCATGGTGTTCAGCGAAACACTTGATTCTATTAATAAACTAAAGACTATATTAGAACAACGATCGCTAAGGTCTGCAGTAGTCGATAGCTCTATTGATTCATTCGCTAGACAAGAAATACTATCTCGATGGGGGAGTGACTTCCATGTGTTGTTATCAGTTCATACTTTAGAGATTGGCTATGATGTTCCGGAAGTTGGTATCGAAATAATTTTAGCTAGTACTTCGAATATTAATCAAATCATTCAAAGAATAGGAAGAATTGTTAGGAAACATGAGGGGAAGAAGAGAGCTCTAATTTACGTTGTACATGTCTCTGATACAAAGGACGACGAGATTCTAGAACTAATAAGGAGAGCAGCAGAAAGCAGGACCTCAAAAGGAGCAAAACAAAAAGGTAAAGAAGGACACGACACAAAGACAGAAAAGAAGAAGAGATTATTGTACGATGGTGCGATCGGATCAACCAAATACAGCAGAGCAGCAGACCAACTACGCATCAAGAGGGCTTATAATATACTAGAATCTAATGCGTACGAGCCATTAATAGTGGCCGAATATGAACGTCAGCAACAAGACCCAATGTATAATAAGAATCGTTTTCAGATTAGAAGCAGCAGGGAAAAAGACAGGTTCTACCAGGTCAACTCTGATATCAAAAAGTGTTCATGCCCTGATTTTAGATTCAACGGTCATAAATGCAAGCATATAATAGCAGCAGAACTTATAACCGATCATAATATATCTAATCTGTAAGGCTATCGATTGGTTACTATGCGTCTATAACGTAAGTCACAACATTTCAACAAATAGGTTTGGTATCCTCCGCTAATCAAGGTACTCGACTTACTACTAAGTTAGAAAACAATTACTGCTAACCTTAATTAGATAAAAGTGAAGAGTACAGATAGATAAAAATAGATGGCTACTAGTAATAGACAATTTTTCGCAAATCAACTGATTGTAATGGCCGTATCATTTGGCATAAGTATCGTTATCTCTATTATGATACCGTTCCCTATATCCTTAGCTGTTATTGTAGGAGTGTTTATTTTGCTAAACTTCTACATGAGGAATAGAATGATGCGAAAAATGGGTACGGGAACTGGAGACCGAGGGATATTTAACTCAATGTCATCCTCAGGAGCCGGTTCTGGTAATAGCTCTCTAAAGTACTATTGCATGTCTTGTGGAACACAACACACACAGGCTGATTGTCCCAACTGCGGATCAAGGATGAAAAAAGTGGGATTTTGATTAATCTATTCAGACGTTGGAAACCTAAAGGAAATATGTACAGTTTACGGTGTTTCCAGTGCGGGTCTGGTTTTCTTTCTAGCTTTAAGTTGGAAGCACCAATTTGTGGAGAATGTATGCAAAAAGCGAAATCTCTAGATTCAACTATAGATTCAGAAATATGTTGCACAAAATGCGGTACTAGGGGGGTAATTTATAATAAAGAAATGTGCTATAATTGCTATTTCGGCTTCCAAAAGAAAGAGGAAGAGGAAAACTTGAAAAAATAAATTTAATGGTCTTCAAGTGCGGAATTCTTATTAACTGGATTAAGAGATAAAACTACCATGTGTATGCAGAGACAGAGTATTATGTTTGCATTATGTTTCGTTGTTATGCTAAGTATGCTATGGGTTAGCACAGCCACAGACTTTACCAAGACCAAATCAGCCGAGGCTCAATTACAAAAATTTGTTAGGCCAGTAACAGCTACCGCAACAGCAAGTGCAGGTCCTACCTCCTCTCCTTCGTCTCAGTCTGATAAAATATTTAGTGCAAGATTGACAGGTGATAAAGAAGTCCCTCCAGTTGATACTGATGCTACGGCTAGAATAAGATTAACTTCAAATTCTCAAGATTCATTAGACTATCAATTATCGGTTTCTAATTTAAATGGCGTAGTGACAGGAGCTCACATACATAGAGGTACTGCCGGCACAAACGGACCTGTAGTAGCAAATCTGAACATAGGTGGTGCTTTTGCATCGGCGTCGGCTGGAGGTGGAGCTGCCACCACATCGACTTCCACAGGTGGTACTATCAGCTCGGCTGAGTTGAAAGGTCCATTGGCAGGGAAGCATATATCCGATTTGATTAAACTTATAGAAGATGGTCAGGCGTACGTTAATATTCATACAAGGCAACATCCAAACGGGGAAATACGCGGTCAGTTGTCATCCTCTTCTGCTGATGGGACATTAGACGAAGATGGTATAAGTTCATCTTCCGGCGGGGCTTCAGCCACAGCTTCAGCCACAGCCCCCTAGGTACAACAGAGATACACAGAATACTCGAAATTACATCATGACTTGGTTGTCTTTGCGTCTATATAGAATTAGACACGTTCCGACGTGTTACGCAAAAAGAAAGTAGGAGTTACGTTTAACTTCTGCCACTTTTATCCGAACTAAGATAAGGGTGCTCTATTGGGTAACGGAAATTGCTTGCGGCTGGTCTTCTTCTTGTACAGATTCAAGTTCTGGTTCAATTTCCCAATTTTGTTCCTCTAGATTTCGATTCTTGAGTTTGTTTTTTTCTCTGAGATCTTTGCTGATGAAATCGCACATAGCAAGACGAAAACGAATTCTATCGTATAAATGAGTTTCATTGTAATGTTCTATTACTCCTATGCACAATCAATCGCTACTTAAATCTGAAATGTAATATTCTTGCAAACAATAATTATTTTTCTTGTCTTTGATTAAATTATTCTGTCTAATAATATCGTTTTCATTAGATTTATTTTCACTTAAACTAATCGTTGCAGGGGTACAATCGCAGAATGATTTATTCCATGATTCTCCACATCTGCACAATGCTATTCCTATTTTTGAAAATTGTTTACCTTCGGAGTTTACGAGATTTTCAACAATTGTAGGCTGCATATCATTTAACAGATAATAAGGCTCCATTGGGAAGAAGCATAATCTTTGGATTTTCTTTGCTGCTCCTTCGCTTTGTATCCCTATGTTTTTGACATTTGATTTTAATGACGATATGTCATTTCACCATAAAAGCAATAAATCTAAATTATTGTCCGTCTTAGCCCAGCCGTCGTAAATTCTTCCAGCCGGCGGTCATTCCAAAAATGTCTCGTCAATGTAGCACTATTTCCAGTCCTCATCAGGCTCAAATGACTTTTATTGGATGTTCAATACCTCTAAAGTGTTTAGTGGCATGTTTGTTCTTCGAAGAATCACAACATCCAACGTGACCACATAATAGACAAAGTCGTAAATGGACCCACTCATCTCCAGTCTTTTCACATTCTTCACACCCTTTTGTTTTTCCTTTTGCATGGATATTTACTTGCTTAAGATAAACACAAGCTTTTCTATCTTTATACAATATTTCATGGAAGGGCATTGTTATAAGTTCAATGGTAATCTAGGTTATATGTAGCAAGTTTGAGATGACCGCATGAAGGAACAACCGCGTATGAGTCATAGGCGATATAATGGCTAATGGAAAAGCAGTTTAAACATACTATCCCTTGTATTTCTCCTGATCGATTGCCTTTATTCCATATGATTTACTCTGATAGGTTTTCACAGTGTTTGTTACCAAGATGAGCAGACACCGTTCTCTTTATTGATCTTGCAATAATCCTGTGTAGCAAGATCAATGTCATTGCTCTTAAATTCCCTTCAATTCTATGTCCAATCAAAAATAATGCAACTGCGGTACAATATATAATGACACCATATGCGAGATCAGATAACCTGATCCCAGACATGAAATTATTCACTATCAATGCTATTCCCGCAATGTAAATGGGTGCTCCAATGAAGTGCAGAATCCTGTTAACTGGGTGTCTATGAGTGCTCTTTATTGCTTTTGTTAGGCTGATAGCAATACTAACCATCGTAGCTTGCGTCAATTATTGTATATACCTGTGTCTTATTGACTTTATCATTTTATACATTAGAAAAAAATTATTGCTAGGTAGAATTAGCATTACTACTACTATAAGTACCGCCCCTGCTTCTTTAATTGTTCCTTTTCCGCAGACCTTTCTGAAGGGTTCAAAAATGCTGAATTTAGGACAATTATTAGAACCTAGCACTTTAGAGAATTTATCACATCTATTACAAACCTATAGCGTACATCACTGTTCAGGACCCGTCGGTAAGCTTCATTCACTCTCTGAATGGGTGTGAGTTCGATATCGCAAACAATATTGTTCTTGCTGCAAAAATCAAGCATTTCTTGCGTCTCTTTAATTCCCCCTATCACCGATCCGGCAAGGCTGCGACGAGCAACGGTTAGCGAAAAAGCACCAATCTCCATTTGCTTTTCTGGAAGTCCAACGAACACCATCGTCCCGTCAAGAGCAACCATCTTCATGAATTTGTTCAAATCAAGTTCCACAGACACTGTATTGATCATTAGGTCGAAATATCCCCTCAGTTTCTTGAATGTAAGCCGATCGGATGTATCATAGAAGTAATCAGCGCCTAGGGCTCGAGCTTCCTCTTGTTTTCTAAGCGAATGGCTTAACACAGTGACTTCTGCACCAAGTACGTGTGCCATTTTTACCCCAATATGGCCGAGTCCGCCAAGACCTATAATCCCAACTTTCTTACCTGGGCCTGCTTTCCAATGAATTAGAGGGGAGTACAGAGTTATACCTGCGCAAAGAAGCGGGGCCGCACTGTCTAGTGGAAGGTTGTCAGGTACTGAAAAAACATAGTTTTCATCAACAACAATTTTGTTAGAATATCCTCCCTGAGTCGAGATAGTTCTTTCCCCGTCTTTTCTTTCAACCGAATTGTAAGTCCATGTCGCTCCTAGAGTGCAATACTGCTCAAGCCCTCTACGGCAGGGATCACAATTTCTGCAAGAGTCAACAAAGTTGCCGACCGCTACTCTATCTCCTACTTTATATCTAGTTACTTTTGCTCCGACTTGTGAGATAATCCCAGTAATCTCATGACCAGGGACCATTGGAAATGTTGATGTCCCCCACTCATCGTTGACCTGATGAATATCAGAATGGCATATGCCGCAGTAATGAATATCAATAATAACGTCAAAGTCTTGAGGCTCACGTCTTTCAAAAGAATACTGCGCTAGTTGTGATTTAGCCTTATGAGCACCATAGCCACAAACTTGAATCATTTATCCCTCCCCTTTCCAGACCACATACTCCTAGTTAAGAATGTAACCCAGAATGAGGGCCAATTCATTGCAGTCTTTAATCAGTAGAGAAGTCAAAATTCTTAACTGCAAATATTAACTCTCCTGTCTGAATGTAATGAATAAAATTTTCATGCATTTGACTGTGTATCCATATAGTTGTGTCTACAAGAGTATGAAAAGCGCGAACGTCTAGCACAGGCTGTAGTGGTACAATAGTCTTCGGACTTTGACAATTTCGTCATTGCAAAATGAAACCCTATTAGTGGTGCGAACACAGCCAATGTTAAGACCGCGAGCATATAGCTATGAAGATATGAAAGATACAAGGTTATTCCTGCACATGTCATTATCTCGATCCAAGTACAGGTGCATAGCTGTAAAGCAATACATTTTAAATTAATACTCATAATGTACTTATACTGCGTTATACATAAAAAACATTATTCCAAATTACGTCCACATCTACGTTTGTGCAGAAGCGTGCAGCCTCAATCATTAAAGAAACAATATATTGGAATGGATTAATCATACTAACGTCCTGAAGAGCATAAATTTTGTTATCGTTGGCGATTGTTATCACCAAATTGCGGCTGAGCTAGGTAAGAGAGGAACTACCACTGATCTATCAATATATGATCGCAAAACACAAAATATAATTTACACTTGGACCATACCTGTTACATTCCCAGACAAAATTCAATCTTTGATGCAAGCAATTAATATTGCTGAGTATGCTATACTCAATGTTACAAAATTAGATAAGTATCTAGGTGAACAGGTACTGGCATTAGACGCAGCTAACCTGAAGGAAGGGTTCGTACTGCATTCATATGAAATCGACGAAGTGGAACTAAAGAAAATGGTAAAGGGTACCACAATCTCAAATTACCGATTTCTCGACAATATCGACCAATTAAAACAAGAAATTAGCCAGGTTGAACCAAATGGTGTAGACGGCGAATGCCTGATTCAAATAGATCACGCTTTTAACGTAAAGGGAGTTGGCACGGTATTACTCGGTATAATAAAACGAGGATCTGTCAAAACGTTTGATCGATTAAAAATTTTACCCACGGGAACGGAAATTCTCGTAAAATCAATACAGATGCATGATGATCCCGTGAGCGAGTCTAAAAGTCCTGCGAGAGTGGGTCTAGCCGTTAAAGGAGTTGACGCAGCTGACATTTCTAGAGGAGACGTCCTGTGTTCCTCTAACACCCAGAGTGTAAAGCTGTCAATCGAAGATGCGATTACGGCATCATTTGCAAAGAGTGCTTACTTCAAGGGGAATATAATGGAAAACCAAATATACAGTATATCGATAGGTGTCCAAATCAAACCGGTGAAAATAAAATGCGTGAATGTTAATATGATTGAGATAACACCTGATAAACCATTAACTTACTTCTCTGGCCAGTCTTATGCTCTCTTAAAACCTGATAATTACAATGGAACAAGAATAATTGGAAAGGGCATAATCAAATAATAAAAAAATGCACAACGTGTTGATAGAAGATATATTGATGCAATGCAACAACCGAAATAATGCTTTAGCAAGTAAAGTGGAACGATGACAAAAAACTGTAAATTATATTAATAATAATTCTGTTTTGGAACTTGCAGTTTCTATTAGGTTAGTTTTATGATACAACATAGCTTGCTATTTTTGTTAGAAGTTAAACCATAATTATGGTGACTCAGGTAAAAAGATATTGAGCATCTAAATTGTCATTAATAGCTCTAATGGCAATCGCTGTGATTATTGAAGAGTTGGCAGGCCTGCTTATAAGGTACGTTCACTTTTTTTCTTCTATTACGTGGTGGGGTATAATGTTCTTTATGTTTGTGATAATATTTCCTGCTAATAAAGACAGAAGGTATTCTACCTTATTTCCTAGAGTTCAGAAATTTATGAAAGTTATTGCATCAGTTGCCATGGTGTCCGGAATTGTGCTAATCTTAGTAAATAGAAAGTTAAGCATCGTATCATTATTTGACAGCAGCTGGGGATATACAATTCTGACCGGAACAACCATTAGTCTTTTTGTATATATACACATTTTGATGCAGAATAGAAGATATGACAATGAGAGCACAACTAGAAGGGATTCGGCAGGTTCCCAGTCATCGTCATTATTAATTCCATCAGCATTGGCTTCAATACAGAGAGACCGGAAGAATCCTGCCATATTTGGTAAAAACACCAGCCATAAGCGGAAGACATCAACACGATTAGTCCCCTGGCTACTTTTCTTATTACTTTCAACCACTGTTGTGTTGATGGTTTATGCTTCTCATGGATTTAACTAATTTTAACCTGATCGCCTAAGCATTTGCCAATAGCTGTACGAAATGTACCTGCAATAGGAGAAGCAAGCCTCAGCAACCTTCAAGTTATAAATGGATTTCTAACAAGGAAGACAAGTAACATATGACGATAAATCTCAAGTCGTTACGGGAATCCAAAGAAATGTCAGATGGTTTAAGAATATTAATTACACGGTTTAGACCAAGATATGTAAAAAAAGGAAATGAGAATTGGGATGCATGGTATAGGGAATTGGCCCCGAGCAGGCAATTATGGTACGATTATTTCAAGTCACATAAAATAGGCTGGAATCGCTACAGAGAACTATTTATTGAACAGATCCGGAATGACCCCAAATCTACTGAATTGATACACTGGTTATGCAACTTTGAAAATAGCAATAATAATATAACATTAATGTGCTTCTGTGAAAATGAAAAAAGGTGCCATAGAAGTATAATTAAAGAACTAGCATTGAAATACGCTATGCGGAAACGTTCGCTTTAGGCCTGCAACAAGAACGTACATTCACAAATATTGACACTGGACTTTTTTGGCAAGACTAACCTAACAAATAAAAGAAATCGAACTAACTTGTACACAGGCTTATATCCACTTAAGCTAATGACTCACATGCTGATTTAGTCATGTATTGAGCATGTTATAGAAGTATAATCTCAATATATCAAACCTCTACCGAAGAGAGGCAACATCTGAGTAGCGAGCCAGGAAAAGGTTATCTTACTAGATATGAAAAATAGATTGCATTGAACAATAACAATAACGAGCAAACTATACATGCTGAAATCAGTATACTGCCTATCGGAACAAGTAATACGAGTATAAGTAAAGAAGTCGCAGCTGCTTTTGATGCAATTCGGAAAACAAAGGATATCAAAACGGCTAATCTTACGCCAATGGGGACACAAATCGAGGCAAACAACATGCAAGCCATTCTAAGGTCCATCGAGGCGGCTCATGAGGCTCTTAAATCCTCGGGGGTTAAAAGAATAGTGTCGAGCATACGCATTGCTGAAAGACTAGATGCGTCACGAACGTTAGACGATGAAGTCAAATCTGTAACTGAAAGGCTGTCTGGATAATATGTTTCCTTATAAAACTGAAAAACTGGACAATGGCATATTTTTTCACGGCTTCAAATTTAGCCAGTTTATCTTGTGCCCGACGACTAGTGCGACTAAATAGGCAATGACGTGCAATGATTAAACATTAAAATGGAACTTTTTTAATTCAACCTTGCGATGTTTGCGATTTCTCTTCCGTAAACCTCTTTGAAGTCGCGTGGCTTAGCATCTTTGAATATATCTTTACTGCAATACCGCATAGAATATGCGGCCATCATATCCAAAATAGGCTGCAATGCTAAGCCTTTTTCTGTTGGATAGTATTCTATTCTCACAGGAGTTTCATGGAAATGCACCTTGCGCTTTATTAATCCGGTTTTTTCCATCTCTTTTAGCCTTATAGTTAGAGTTTTTGGATTGCCTTGTTCGATGGAGTTTAGTAACTGATTGAATCTGCTTTGTTTTCCATTTATCATATTCCTCAATATTAGCACAGTAAATTTCTTGCCGATAATTTTAAATGTATTTTCAATTGGACAGCTTTTCATTATTACATTGTCGGATCGATTAGCCGTTTGTAAGGTATTCAATTTTTTAGCTGCAGTAGTGGTATTTGCCACATCTGTACTTCTATTAGTGATATTCATAACCCTCATATGACGAAATTATCATATAAAGTTACCTTTATATAGTTAATAACGTGGTTACCATCTAGTAACTTACTATCTGATAGGTTACTATCATATTTATATATAATTACCACGATATAGTTACCTATGGTAAGTTATCTAAGCATGGTTTCCAAGTTGGATAAAGATA
>DATFDI010000084.1:0-17614 GCA_035252175.1 Nitrososphaeraceae archaeon | reverse complement strand
CGTTCTAACTTCTGTAACTGTTTTTCCGGTTTGCCCATCTCTATGACATACCCTTCTGGTTCTGTATTTGTAACTCAACCATGAAGTTAACTGCTGAACCATTTCTTCAGTTAAAAATACCGTTCTATCTGTCCTAGTCTTAGTGTATTCACCTCTTATGAAAACCTTTGCAGGTTTAGATTCAAAATCAAAATCTTTGATACGAACAGATAATGCTTCTGTAGCGCGTAATCCAGTTGCAGCCAACAGCATTACATAAGTTTTCAGTCTAATCTCAGAACATGCGTTTAAAATATCTATTATATCTTCCTTTGATAATGCCTCTTTATTTTTCCTAACTGTCTTTGGTAACTTTACTTTTATTTTGAATTTCCTATGACTTATATCCACGTCAAAGTATTCAAAAAAATTCTTTACAGTTATCATACGCTGTTTTATTGTCAGTGTTGATACGTTATGATTTGTCTGCAGGTAATCAACGTATTCGTTTAAAACTTCATAAACATCTTCTGAGCCGTTCCTTATCTTTGCTATAATATTATCTAATGCATTCTTAGTCCTACTTTTGATATCAGCATTGTACCTATTAATAACAAAATCCTGAAAACTAATTAATCTACGATAATATTCATACGCTGTTCTCTTATTCATGACACGAATATTTCGGATGTATTTATCTAATGCTGTACCTTCTTCATAATGATGTTGGAAATCAGTTAGTTGCGTAGGTGTTTTGTCTCTTTCTATCAAGGTGTTTTGTCTTCCTTTCGTTAATGTATCTTAAATAGATTTTGTATTGTATGCTATTTATGAACATTCAATACTATGATAGAACATCAAATGCTCTTCTATGAGATGGTAACAACGGCACTCTTTTTTGTTTTTATAAACTGTTTCATGATTCGGCAAACTCAGTAGCGACCATTGTTGGAACAAGCAATCCCATGATTAGTAACACAAATAATAATTAACCAATAATTTCAGAAGTGCTCGAGCAAGACTCTTGTAACTGCATGTCTAGTGAACAAGGATTATTAGCATTAACAACCATTGCCATTCCTTCTCTAACATACTAAAATCTTTTCCAACAATATTTTTGTATCAGCAACTTATATTATATGTAAGTACATTATATGAAGTATTGTCAAAATTAACCGATACAAGATAATAAGCTGCTGTATACCAAACAGCAGTCATTGTCATGAAGGTTGTTGCTGGTGCAGCAATTTAGTTTGCAGCATTGTATCTTGCGATAGTGGCGTATAGACCCCAATATTGTAGTCTCCATTTGAAAAAGCGCAGCAGCAAAGGTCAGTTTATTCTTCTTTTTTTCTCGTACTATCTATTTTGGTTTTGAGTTATGGTCATTTTTCCCGCTGAGCATTACTAACTTCTTTACCCCTATTCCTATTGGTGCTATTCCAAGTAGATGTATATTATATGTCGGAATAACCAATGAGATAAGTGACCATGCGTACTAATAACCATAAGCACCTATTCCAAAATACGTCATGATAATACTTGTTGAACCGTGAAAGTCAATGGGAAGAAGAACATCGTGAGAACAAAAATATCATTGATGTTAGTTGCAGCAAAGACTAACACACTATAGCTATCAGGCTGATGATAACTATCATCTAATACTCAAGCATTTTACAATACATGTAACCTTAAATTATACTATTTATATGAGAGCTAATAATCTCTTGACCACAGAATTAGCCATCATTGTATATGGAACGATAGCTGTTGCTCTGGCTTTTGATTTTATAAATGGTTTTCATGACTCTGCCAATGCTATAGCAACCATAATCGGAACAAGAGTACTCAGACCAATACATGCTGTTGGGATAGCAGCATTAGGAAACATGGCCGGCCCATTTATTTTTGGAACAGCCATAGCAGCGACAGTTGGCAGAGGTATAATTCAGCCAGAATTTTCCACTGTTGATATTATTCTTGCAGGATTAATTGGAGCCATTAGTTGGGATATAATTACCTGGTATTTTGGGCTTCCTTCTTCAAGCAGTCATGCATTGATCGGTGGATTAATTGGGTCTGCATTAATAGCAGGTGGAATAAATGCAATAGTGCAATCCGGTGTAGAAAAGGTTCTGATATTTATGGTTGTATCGCCTATACTTGGATTTATCGCAGCTTATGCATTTTCAATGACATTGTTGTATTTTTTAAGAAATAAACATCCAATGAAAATAAATAGATTCTTTGGTAGGCTGCAGATACTATCTTCTACATTTTATTCGCTTACACATGGTTCCAACGACGGCCAGAAAACTATGGGAGTAATAACAGCATTATTGATAGCAGGAGGTTTTTTGGACTCGAAATCTTTTGCAGTTCCTATTCCTGTTATACTCATTTCAGCTACAGCTATCGCATTAGGCACTTTCTTTGGTGGTTGGAGAATTGTGAAAACTATGGCCTTTAAGTTGACTAACTTAAGACCATATCAAGGATTTTGTGCAGAGACTGGTGGTGGAGTAATATTGACAGCAATGGCTTGGTTCGGTATCCCTGTTAGTACTACCCATTCTATATCTGGTGCAATAATGGGGGCAGGTGCGACTAAGAGATTTTCTGCAGTTAGATGGGGACTTGGAAGGCGCATAGTTTATGCTTGGATTATAACAATCCCAGCAGCAGCCGCTATAGCAGCTTTGTCTTTTATCATCATAAGAATGATAGCAGGATAGTTGACATCAATAGCATCCACCGCCACGTTATATGGCTTTTAGTCTACACTTTTCATATTGTCTTCTCCATCATTATCATTTATCAAGTTGTCAACGAAGCGGTAAGAAATAGAGACCGCTCTCTTCGCTAGCTATCAAAACTAAATCGACGTACATAGGTAACTTTCCCACATATATGGTCAGCAATTACAAATAAATTCATCTGCATTTTTTCTCTTATCCACCGAGCTAACGATGAACAAAAAAACAAAGTGTATTACTGCAGCATTATTGATTGCAGGCAGAATATAGCAATCTAAATCTCTTGCCATACCGGTGAGTGTAATAGTTGCCACTGCAACTGCAATAGCTTTAGAGACATTTCTCGATGTATGGAGATAACGAAAACTATGGCTTTTCGATTAACTGATAAAATCCTATCTAAGGTTTATGCTGAAATAGGAGATGGAGCACTGATCAAACTTGTCACTAGTCTTGTGAATGGAATGATATATGCAAGACATTCACATTAGCAGATCAGCATTAAGTTGATTAATAGAAACTGCATAGACTGTATTCAATATTGGACTCTGAAATACGCTTCTGTGATAGATGTATGACAAAGACAACGCATCAAATGATTGAAGAACCAGATACTCTTTATACGTACAAACGTAAAAGAATTTACGTTTGCAAAAACTGCAATCATAAAACCTATAGGCGTGGGCTTAGACCCAGTGCAGAATGCACGTTTTAGAGCCAACTCTGAACGTCACTAATGGTAGGAGAATATGAGTCAAGAGGAAGATTTAGTTTCACGATCTATCGTAAAGCTAAAAAATGAGTTCATAAAGAACTACAAACCAAGAAGCATTGTATATGAGATCATTCCATTGTCATATTCTCACGCGTTACAAATTGAGGACAGAATATTATCTAGGCTAAACAAATTTGCAGAAATGAATCCCATCTATTATAGATCGACTGATATAGACTTACTTGGTATTCCCTGTAAATCTTATGAAGGTGATATCAATGATTATTGGCTGAGCAGTAAGAAATATGATGCTAATTATCAACCCTTCTATCCAACCTGGATATTATCTGCCTATGCATTGTCATTGTGTGCTAAAAGATTAGGATTTAAAGAAGCTATAGACATTGGATCAGGAGATGGCAGAATAGCTTATTGTAGTAAATTGCTAGGAATGAAGTCAATAGGAATAGAGATCGACAGTGCGCTTGTAGATCTACAATACAAGATCTCAAATTCAACCAATGTTCAATATGGTATAATAAATGGAGACGCGACTAACATAGAGTATGATTCAATAGATCTGTCCAGACCAATATTTTTTATATCAGGTTTACCTGAATCAGGTGAAATACTTGCAACTAGCATACTTACCAAGATAGGTAAAAGTGCACAATTAAAGTATACTGCAGGGTTTAATTTTATGGGAAGCCATATTATGAAGGAATATACAAGAGATAAGACAAAGTGGGGTTGGGGTAAAATTATAGAGCTCTTTCATCTTGACGTAATAGAATGCCTCACTCTGCCAACGCTTTGGACTAATGATCAGCAAATTGACACAGCATATGTATATGCTAGATCTAGAAGATGATGAAAAATATGATTAACATTGTAACCTGGGGCTATTAATGATTGATTCATTTCACGGAAATGTTGTGTATTAATAAATCCTCAGTCTTAACTTTATTTTTGGAAAATCGATTCATAACAAAAATGCAGATGTAAGGATTTATTATCATGAACAGCATAGAACAACTAAGGGTTAAACATTTGCCCAATACACGAATGATAAGCGCTAGATCTTTTTTTGCAAGGATGAATGAAAATAGAAATGATAGTGCATGGTTGACTGATGAACAGCTATTAAAAGGAACTGAGGACTTTTTTAGACTAAATGGGTATTTCAATATAGAATATAATAAGGCCTTTAATGTAGGAACGAGGACTTTTTCATCACCGATAGTAGCATCTAGAAAAGAAAGTGATGAAGATGAAGAGATCATAGTAGGTATTTTCAAATCCAAAATCAAACACTATGATCTAGGTTTTCTTGGATATATAGAATCTTTTGCATTTACCATTTTAGATCATCATGAATTAACCAATCCGATGCTTGTTACCGATGCCTTATCTTATTTTTACATTGTCAAAAATGAAGAAATTAGTGTTGTAATTGAGAATCTGATGAGAGATGGCTTATTCGTTTTGTTTCTTAATCATCGGTCTGCTTATGCTTTATTTGACAAATTTGAAAAAATGACCAAGCCTATTCCTGTCTCTGATTGATTTAGATAAATTTCTGTAGATTCAACATAATATATGACTCGCTAGCAATTCGTAACGGACTAGACTGAGGTTACTGTAACATTGTTTGCAGGTATTCTCAGATGGGAATTAACATCATACTTAACATATACCTATGACATCTAATGACTTAAGGATGGGTTATCAATAACAATATCGGTTGAAGCTATTCATAATGCTTCTTCTTCTATCCTTATAACTACGCTATTCACATAACCTAGAATAAATAATATTCATAGTTATTTCAGATCGCTTGAGAATTCAAGTTCAATAAATTTGTGCTACACCTATAGTACAGGAACATTAGACTAGTCTGATACCCTATTTCAAATAGGAATTAGGCCCGCTTTATTGTCAAGGCTTGTGGATGGAAAACCAAGTATCTCATCCTTGCTAATCATATTTCTTAGTTTATGTATACGTTCAATAGTCAATCTGTTAGAAAAATCTTCTGGCATAAAGTAGATCCTTTTCAAGAGTCCGAGAATTTCATACAAAGTAGGACTAACCTCTTCCAAAATGTCATATGATTCTGTTATCGCGTAATCTTCATTAATATGAATATTTGACGCAGAAGGAGGACTAACAACATTGGCATTGTCTCTAAAACTTACAGGCACTTTGCTATAATCGATAGGGATTTCTTTTATATATTGAAATCTAACAGTATTCTCTCTTTGTTCTTTTTCCCCTTCTCCTGTTTCTTTTTCGCCTCTTCCTCTTCTTCTACATATATCCATATTATACTTAACTCGTATTCTTGTACCATCTATAGAATCTTCAAACAATCCTTCGTCCACGATAATTTGTATCTCTTGTATGAGATCTAGAACGTGTTCTTGATTTGAATTGCTATTCTTATTATCATCAAATACACGCTTTAGGAATCGATCTATTTCTTCTTGGGTTATTAAATTCTTTTTCTTAGTCATTAGTATTTATAGTATTATATTTAATCAAAATTGCTTTTATCTGTTCTATCAACTAGCTATTATAGAGATATCAAGATAACGCAGAATATCATCCGTATTATACGTTGAAGAATTTTATAGATATAGAAAGTTATACAAATGAGTGCTTTTATATATCTCCATTTTCTTCTTCAATAAATCATGTCGAAAAAAAGATCATCCTTATGTCTTATAGCTATAATAGTCATCCTCATCGCATCTACTGGATTAACATTGACAGATTTTGGAAAGTTTGCTGTAGCTCAAGGTCAATCAAATACCACCTCATCATCATTATCATTGACACCAGAACAAAAAGCAGCATTGTGTGATCCTAATAATCCATCATCAAGACTTAACCCAGTTAATACAACAGAATCAAGAATATGCGGTATTCCAGTAACCGTAAAGCCACATTTGTCAAACACGACATCAGCAGGAACAGGAACACCATCAGGGTCTTTAGCACCGTCAGTGGTTCCTTCACCAGAGGGTTAGCCCACTCCCGGATTCATATGTTGTATGTAGTATCTTTTCTTCTAAAGGTTTAAGATACAATTTAGATTAGACCATTAGATTAACATATTACTTGAGATAAACAAGCGAATTACGAATGAATTAAAACTTTATACCAATAATCTTACTTAGCAATAGCTTTTGTTGCCTGCTTGTATTTCATATTCATTTATCAATCTTACCGAATCGATATGAACATATCGGAACGAAATGTCATCATACCATCACATATGTTTAGATAGATGTGTCAACGAACAAATAATTTACAGGAGACATTAAAACTGGCTTTGCAACTTCCGGTTCATGCTAGATCCATTCTTTTTGTTGTGTTGACTTGCGCTATTATGTTTTCTCCATCCTTAGTTAACATTATCACAGTTTCAGATGCTCAG
Organism: Nitrososphaeraceae archaeon; assembly: GCA_035252175.1. Taxonomy (GTDB): domain Archaea; phylum Thermoproteota; class Nitrososphaeria; order Nitrososphaerales; family Nitrososphaeraceae; genus JAFAQB01. The sequence goes on along the minus strand of DATFDI010000084.1, from coordinate 10,722 downwards.
CAAACAACCTTGCAAAATAAAGAAAAAGTCTTTGTGACGTACGCTGGGTCACTCATAAAGATATTTGAGAGCAGCATAGGGCCATCATTTGAAAAGAAGACAGGTTATGCCTACACAGGTGAAGGAAGGGGATCTGTTCAAATTGCTAATATGATAATCGATGGTCAAAGAAAACCTGATATTTTTGTTAGTGCGGGTACGATTCCCATTATGAAGTTGATGACGGTGGATAACACTAGCAGTAAACAACAGCAACAATCTCTCGCACGATGGCTGGTGAAATTCGCTTCAACTGAAATGGTAATTGCATATTCTCCAACTAGCCGTTCCCATCTTGATCTTGACTATGCAAAGAATGGACAGATACCATGGTATCAGGTTTTATCACAGCCAGGTTTCAAGTTTGGTAGAACCGATCCAGAATTAGATCCAAAAGGATACTATATGGTCATAGCAGCAAAACTAGCCAATATATATTACAATGATAAGACTATCGATCAGAGGATTTTAGGGCAAGATAGAAATTCTAGACAAATATTCCCAGAAGAAACGCTTACAACTACTTTAGAGACAGGCCAGTTAGATGCAATAGCTGCTTATAAACATGAGGCCATAGCCAGGGGTCTATCATACATTACATTACCTTCTCAGATTAACCTTGGAAATCCGTCGTTTTCTGACTTTTATGAAAAAGCATCGTATACCTCAATCACAGGCAAGACAGTATACGGCGAGCCTATATATTTTTCAGTAACCATACCAGAAGCTACTGTCAACAATCTAAATGGAGCAGTATCATTTGTAAGGTTCCTGCTATCTACAGATGGTCAACACATACTACAAAACCAAGGGTTAGACTATATCAAACCTATTGCAGAAGGGCAAATAGACAAAATACCTATCGACATTAGAAATATGATATCCATGGCTAGAGCATCATAACAAACAAAGACTTTATCAATTACAGGTATCTTCAACCTTCACTTTTTTGAACACAGTGCTAGTAGGTTGCATCTTATTCATTGATTTGTTTATTTGGGAAAAAATATGTGAGCATAAGAAATAATAAAAGCACTATGCTTTATGCATTATTGGTATTGTTACTAATAGCTGCAAATTTTATTTTGTGTCTATATTATAATATCTCGGCTCTTTAGTGTGTATTAATAACTCTGGCTCTATCTGATGTAACTCTTTTTGTTGCTGTCTAGCATACGCATAGGGCTGATAGCCAGACCTATTACGGGAGTCAAGTATAACTTTGATGATTTTACTATCATCTATAAGATTGTTGATTAGTTTTTCGTATTCCTCAGCTGGAATGTTATTTGATATTTGAAGCGAATCAACCGCCTTCAGTTTCCAATAGTTGTTGACTGCATTTTCGACACTAGCCAGACCTATATCATAAATTACTTTACCAAATGCAGTCAAGGTGTGTCTTCCATTTTTCCTTTTTATCAAACCTGTACTAATCAAGCTAGACATTCTAGAATAGTATTGCTTGCGAGTGAGCTTTGTTTTGCTAATAAGGATGTCTGCATCTGGTTTTGTGAGCGCAACAATTCTAAATAGGTCAAAAGACTTTTTATCCGATATTGCTTTTAACACATCAGTAACCGAAATCATCGTTCTTGGTTCCATATGGAGATTTAGATATATTGAAGTTATAATACCTTATGTAACTACATTACATTGTGGATATAATATAGTTACTTAGCAGGAAGGGAATTATGACATCTTGCAAATACTAATAGCACACACAATGGGGGCATATTCTGATACCTCAAGAAGATATACTACCAATTACCTTCAACGTTCGCTATCCATCTATATCTTAGCAGTTAAGTACATACGTTGTGAAGTAATATAATCACGCGTTCTATGCTATATCACATCTACATCGTGAGGTTGACTTTCCATATATCCTGCCGAAGTCATTTTGATAAATTCGGCATTCTTGTGCATTTCTAGAATTGTTTTTGCGCCACAATAGCTCAATCCGGATCTTAAACCACCAACCAATTGTCTGATGATTTCAACTACGCTGCCCTTATAAGGAACCATTGCTTCAACGCCTTCTGGAACGTAATCATTTAGGTCGTCAGAAGAATCTACCACTTGTGGACCTCTTTCTCTATATCTTCTGCCGAGAGAGGCATAGAGCGATGCCATGCCGCGATACATTTTAAATTTTTTCCCATTCTTGATCAGGGTCTTTCCTGGACTTTCATCAGTTCCACCAAATAGGCTGCCAATCATTACAGATGATGAACCTGCTGCAAGTGCTTTTGTAGCATCTCCAGAAGTTCTAACGCCTCCATCTGAAATTACTGGGACCTCATACTCTTTTGCAACATTAACGCTATCAATAATCGCAGTTAGCTGGGGAACACCAGATCCTGTGATTACGCGAGTAATGCAAATTGAGCCTGATCCTACGCCAACCTTTACAGCATCTACTCCTGCTTTAATAAGATCGTTTGTACCTTCCCTTGTTGCAACATTTCCTGCAATAAGCTCGCAGTTAGGAAACGCTTTTTTGATCATATGTACTGTATTTATTGCGTTCTCACTATGGCCATGAGCAATATCCACCACTATCGTATCCGAGCCTGCATCTAATAGTGCTTCTGTACGTTCTAGATAATCACCTTTCACCCCTACTGCGGCTCCAACAAGCAATCTTCCTTTCTTATCTTTTGAAGCATACGGATATTGATCCATTTTTAAAATGTCCTTACTAGTAATGAGTCCAACTATTCTATTATTGCTGTCAACCACAGGTAATTTTTCTATCCTATGATTATGTAGAATCTCCTTGGCTTGCTCTATTGTGGTTCCTTCCTTAGCAGTAATAACATTTTTGCTCATCAGATCTGAGATTTTGCTGTTATGATTTGTTTCAAAAGTGATATCTCTTCGAGTGATTATGCCTGCAAGCCTTCTATCATCATCTTCAACTAATAGACCTGAAACCCCATATTGAAGCATAAGAGTCTCTGCATCTTGAACGCCCATATCTGCTTTGATAGTATATGGCTGTTCTATGATTACAGATTCAGAACGTTTCACCTTCAGAACTTCGTCTACTTGATCTTCAATAGTCATAAATCTATGAATAATGCCAATACCTCCCTCTCTTGCTAAAGCGATAGCCATGCCAGATTCAGTAACAGTATCCATATTTGCACTTACAAGTGGTATATTGAGTGTAATATTGCGGGAAAGTTTTGTTTTTAAATTAGTCTGAGATCTGGAAATTATAGGAGATCGTTTAGGGATAAGAAGTACATCATCAAACGTCAGACCTTCTTTAATTTCCAATATTTCCTTCCTGATTAGCAGGCATTAGCATTATAAGCGTTTCCCAATTTAGTGTACGCTATTCATATGTTTTTAATAATTATAAATTATGATTCAATTTTGACACCTTCCCTGTTAACTTAGATAGGAAAATTATAGGAAAAATGGTAAACTCAATCTATCAACAGATATTCACACAGTGTACTCGATAAATATCAACAGTATGTTGTTCTCAGCTGGTATTTATTAAAGTACAACACTCCTGTTATCAATAGCTCTTACAATAGAATCTGTATTCATTTTTCCTATATCAATAAGATGATAACAATAGGAATAAAAAGACAGCTGATGACGTACATTTTTTGCCTTTTAAATTCTTACTAATATGTGTGATGTTCTTCCCTAAGTCGCTCTAATTGCTTAAACCTAGAAAAGAGGTTATTACATTTCTCACATTTCCAGTCTTTTGTGTTTTCTTTTTTGTTCTGTTTTTCATGAGAATTCAAGAAATAGAATCCTCTTTTATCATCATAATTAAGCTGAGTTTATACTTCTTTAAACCTTGTACTTCCCAGTGGCTATTCTTTTCATTAAGTATGTATCACTAACTACTACACTTCTTGTACTTGTACAACAATTTCGGATGCAGAGAATTTGCTCTTGATTGTAGTTCATTAATAACTCAAATAAGCTTTTATTCCAATATGAATGGATGTTTTTCAAATTTGGATTTATTGTATAGAAAACACGTATTGTTGACAAATACGTATAACAGTTATTACTTGTTAATTTTAAAGTACCATGATTTTTAGATTAAACATGCCAACAATAGTTCACTTTGAAATACCTGCAGATGATGTTGGGAGAGCAAAGAAGTTCTATAGCGATCTCTTTGGATGGAAAATGGAAAAATGGCCTGGAGCAGATAGTTCTTCCTCTAATATGGAATACTGGATAATAAGTACCATAGATGATAAAGGAAATAAAGCAGCTATAAGCGGTGGAATGATGAAAAGACAAGGACAATATCATCAACACATTACTAATTTTATAGATGTAAATTCGATAGACGAATATTCAGCTAAGATAGAAAAGCTAGGTGGTAAGGTAGTTGTTTCTAAGATGGCAGTACAAGATATGGGATATTTCGCAGTATGTCATGACACTGAGAACAATAGCTTTGGCATTTGGGAATCTAACAAGAATGCAAAGTGATTAATTAGAAAGTTAAAAAGTAAACATAGGAATAACAACTACAATACTAATGTTGAGTAACAATAGGATCCCGATCTTTTACTTAACCTCTTCAAAGTTAAATATGCTGCGCCACCCCCGAACTCCTCACTTTTGATTTATTGATGGCCAAGAGCGTATTTATATGAAACCATATTGTTTCATAAGGGTATATTTGATTACTGATTATTGCTCACATATCTAGAGACGATTCAATCATAGACATTAAGCAAAACTTAAGTTCTGCGACGATATCACCTTTCTCTAATGACTTTGAGTCTAAATTGTAAAGATGCAGGGGATCCAGTGTGCACACATACCATGTATGGCGAAACAGAAGAAGAACTATTGCAAAATGCCAAGATACATGGAATACAAGTTCATGGATATACTGAAGAAACGTGGAATGAGGAAATTGCGAAAAATAGAGACCATTTCAAAAATCTCATTAGAACCACTTAATTTTTTGTAATTCTGATATTACGTAACACATATAACTAATCGCATGAATTTCATATGAGCCTATCTACTTAATACACTACTCCAGTCTACCATGATATAGTATATCACAGGTCAGAATTATTCTATATTCTAATATGTGAGCGTATTATTATCACTATTATTTAGTATTTTGTCTATCCACATTATACCATTATCTGTCGCTATCCATTTGTAACCATCACTATACATCCAATTTATTGCAGTCATGTAATCTATCCAAACAGACACCAATTCCAAATTGTTATTAAAATCCTCCCTTGCTACTTCCTCATAGCTTTTACCTTCTTTAGTAAGGCGTACCAAAATGTGAGCTGCTGTAATTAATGCAGATTCATGTCGAAGATCTTTTTTTGTATCATTAATATCAAAAGTCGATGTCAGTCTTGCTCACGATAATACAGTGCTCTTAAGAACATACCATATATAAACAATGGTATTAGCTGGCATTCAAGGGTATTAAATGACTCTACAGATCGGGCTTGACAAAATAAAAAGTATATGCCACAGAACTTTAGTGGAGAGCTTCGATATTTTTAGATAGCTCGAGGAAATATTGATGCTGATTTTAATCAACTACATATTAATTGCATATATTCAAAGATAATGGATAAGGCATTGTTTATGATACTTCAAAAGTTTTTGCTAATATCGCTTTCACTTTATTTTACTTTGATAGGACTTTCGTGACATCTACAATATTATAATGCTACACTTATTACAGTTGTCCACAAGCTATCTTTGTTTCCTCGTGCATATTGCATGATATTTTGGCTTTTGTAAAATCTTTCCTGAAGGTTTCCGTTGTTCTTCTCCTTGATTATAGAATTGATGTATACAAGAGATTTTGTAAGTCTTGTCGACTTATAATAGAATCTGTTAATCATAGCATAGGCATATCCTCGAATTAGTGTCTTTCGTCTAGCAAATTATTCAAAATATATGATGTACCAATATATCAATCTAGATCAGGATCAGGATCTTTGCAATATTCTCTCTTAACTCCTTATAATCATCTAGTCTTGTTCTATCGGATTCACTAGATGGAAGGTTTTCCAATAGATTTTTCTGCAATTTTTCTGCCATGTTATCAAGTGAACCGACTATCTTTTCAAGATCACCTTTTGTTATCTCCAATGTGGCTATTTGGTTAGCCTTGTCAATCTTTATTCTATTGATCATATACTGCAATTCTCACTTTATCTATATAATATTGCTTAATATCCATAGTATGGCATAAAAAGGCGTTAATACATAAAAAGTGGCTAAAATCTACATCCAGTAGATGTAAGTAAAATAAATATGATATGCAGACATCTAATATGAGTCATCCAATCATGATCTTTGCAGTATTCTCGGCTCTAGCTGTTATCCTAATTTTTACTATTTGGAGTAGTAACAATTTCTATGTTTATGCACAGCAATCATATTTATTATCAAGAGCAGCAAAACTGACTAATAATACTGGAAATTATGGCAATGCAACAGCAACAGCAACAGCAACAGCAACAACTGACATGTCTATAGGCCAGCTGCAACAAAGAACAAGCACACCATCATCGCCATCAATGCCCTCTATAAAGTTCCAACAATCGTCACCTTCAAGTCCAATTACAACAGATGATGGTGGATTTTCAGCAGGATTGAGAGATGGTGAGCTACGAGGATTTATAGATGCAAAGAAAGGGATTGACAACAATCAATGTGAACCTGAGCATTCAAACTCATATTGTGCAGGGTATCAAATTAGTTATAGGTTAACCTTAAGATCACATTTATGAAATATTCTATACAACTTTAAGCCATCATATATCCCATTCTTCTTTGCAATGTGTAGCAATAATCTTTTAGTAATTCGCATAAAGTTGATTGTAAAGTAAAAATGGTTATCTATTAATCGTCTTTTTTTATTGCGATTTGCAGATTTACGTTAACCATGCATCAGTGGATATCAGGCAAGATCACATTAAAAATTTCTTCCTATACAATCATATTCTTAAAAATCGACTTGTATAATAATTCCTATCGTATCGTCTCTCCGCCATCAACTACAATTGTTTGTCCAGTTATAAATGATGCATAATCACTAGCAAGAACTAATGTCACACCAGCTATTTCGTCAGGCTTACCTGCTCTTCCAAGTGGAATCGATCTGACAATATCAACTCGCTGTTGAGTTGTCAATCTATCCCAATTTCTTTGTGTAGCTATAGTTCCAGGAGCAATAGCATTACATCTTATTCCATATTTACCAAATTCAGCTGCTATATGCTTAGTGATTCCAAGGTTAGCAGCCTTTGCTACAGTATATGGAGCACCTTTAATATATCCACTTATTGCAGGAGTAGAAGAAATATTAATTATTACTCCATTATGCTTTTTAAGCATGATAGGTAGCACTTGACGGCAGCATCTATAAGTCCCTATAGTATCAATATCAATTACATTTTCCAAATCTTGATCCTGTATTTGCTCAAAGCTTGTATCCCACAATTCGTCTTTAATTGGATAACCAGCATTATTTACTAATATATCAATTCGGCCATATTTTTGGTATACTTTATTGACCATTTCATTTACCTCATTTTGCGACGATACATCAAGCTTCAAACCAAAAGTAGTAGCTTGATATTTTCTAGCAATCTGCTCCGCTGTAGTTTGTGCCTCTATTTGATCTCTTCCTGTAACAATTACACTTGCGCCATGTTCAGAAAAAATGTTTGCCATTGCTAGTCCGTTACCTCTAGTTGAGCCAGTGATAATTGCAACTCTACCGTCAAGCAACTTATTCATCATTTTCTGTCATATAGGAGTAAGCGAGGATCCTAAAATAGTAGATCTAATTATTATTATTGATGAAATAAATCCATGTGGCGCAATGCTGAAAAAGTGAAGTGGACTCATATTAGCATCGTATTCGATGCTCTATTCTTATAAATAACAGTGTACACTTCATGATACTATGTGCTATCAGGTCAAATGATATCTGTTATGGGATTCCACAGACGTGTGCACCCATAGATCTTCACTTGTGCAAACCATAAGGAATTGTTATCATTATCAGTTGCATATAGAACAATTCTGACTTTTTTTGCTCATAAATGGATTAAAAGCATTGGTTAATGTACTTGGTCTAATATTGATAACTTAAGGAATTATATGTTTATGTATCCTAGAGCAATATCTATTCTCGTACTGCCTACCTCACTCCCCCTTAGTCAATACAAGTAGGCAGTACGAGGGTAACACTTACCATTTTTACTTCTCGAAATTTGACTTATTGTCTTCTCTCGGTTTTGTTCTTGTTGAACTTCTTCTAGCCCATTCCTACTTTCACCATAATCGGGAACATTTGATTATTCCTTTTGATCTTCATTGCTGCTAAAATAATAATAAGATCGTATTAGATGCTCTTTTGACCTATGAGTTACAACCTAATGTATATCAACTTGGTAGCATCAAGATCTAGATTCATGGAAGTTGTTTTTTAGAAAATATAATTAGTTCCCACACTGTTTTGGATAAAAGCATTAGGCATATTTTTGGCTATTTCAGTCACAACCTTCAAGCCTGAGCAGTGACAAGGAATAATGAATCTAGGCTTCAGTAGTTCTAGTTCATCGATTGTTCTTGGGATTAATGGTTCAAATACTCCACCTGTTAGATGCATTCCTCCCATCACACCATAGATCCTATTTTCTCCAGTTAATTCCTTTGCATATTTTATAATATTTATTATTCCAGCATGTGCACAACCAGTAATAACTACAAGTCCTTTGTCTTTAATATTCAAAACAATAGCCTGATCATCTTTGATTAATGGATCGTTTTCCATCCTCCCATCTATCTCAGAATAGTGATTTGGAAATCCTTTTTCAAAATCATTAGTTCTAGGTATTTCCCCTGTAACAAGAATTCTATCTTCGATCCACAAGCTCGTGGATTGTTTTTGCACTAAATTATATCCAGCCTCAATTAAATCAGTTCTGTTGGGAGCCGGCAAACTTATCTTTCTACCATCTTGAAACTTTACCAGTCTGTTTTTAAATGCATCTTCGTGAAGAACTAGCGGTAACTTTTGCTTTTGCTTTTGCTTTTCTTCATTGATTTTCCTTTTAATATTAATTAATCCACCTGCATGGTCAATGTGACCATGGCTCGAAATTACTAGTTCACAGTACGACAAATCTAAATCTAATACTTCTGCATTGTGGCTAGCTGCAAATGGATCTAAACCAGAATCAAACAATAGTCTATGTTCAGTCCCTTTTACTTCTACTTTTATAGATACACAAAAGCCATGCTCTGCTATAAGCGGGTGTGCGAACCAATTTTCATTGAGAGAAGGACGGAAAGCAATTTTGGTATTCGGTAATAGTAGGTCTACACTATTGTCAACCAAACATGTAATTTCTGTGCTATCAATATCTTTTAGGGGCATGTCTTTAAGGTTGTTGTAACAAAGTGCCTAGTAAGGCTTACCTTTTTTAGATGCATTGGTTAATAACATTTTATATTGACATACTCATTCTATTTTTAACCATTTATTTTGTTTGTCATGAGCTGATTTAGTTTGCTGTAGAGTACGATGCTGTATTCTTAGATGATTGGAAAACTACATCTAAAGTAGGCATTTTGCTATCACTATTACTCTCAGCTAGATTTTGACACAAAGAGCCTCTACAATACCTCTGGAAATGTAGAGTCAGTATCCTGATCTTGTGTCTGGTTTTGCAACAAATTTATAAATTAAATTATCCTGTATATCAGGACCAATCTACTAATATTGTTCGATCTCCTATTACATATATTGCGATAAACCTATTCTCTGTTTAGATTTCATTTCTCTTTGTGTCTTTATTTTATTGACTGCATTATCAAAATGGTGCATAGAAAGGAACGCATCCGAAGCATGCTTTGCTGCTTCTTCAGGAGTAGAATATCTTTGAAGATATTCATGCAATACAAGAGATATGGCAGTATTAGCAATCGCGGATATATCAGCTCCGCTAAATCCCTCAGTTATCTGTGATATTTTATCAAAGTCCACATCATGACTCAATGGTTTGTCTTTTGTATAGATTTCAAGGATCTTTTGTCTTGTGATTTTGTCTGGCTTTGGAACAAATATGATCTTATCAAATCGTCCTGGCCTCAGCAAGGCAGGATCAATCATGTCAACTCTGTTAGTTGCCGCAAGAACAACTACTCCATGCAATTGCTCCATACCATCTAACTCTGTCAAAAGCTGTGACAATATCCTTGTATTTATTCCTCCTAACCCTTCTACTCCTTCAGTCCCCCATGCCACTGTTCTAGCAGAGGCAATAGAATCTATCTCATCAAAAAATACTACACAAGGTGCTGCTTGTCTTGCCCTTCTAAATATTTCTCTAATGCCTCTCTCTGATTCGCCAACCCATTTTGACATTAATTCTGGTCCCTTTATGGCAATGAAATTGGCATCTGATTCAGTTGCAACGGCCTTTGCCAACAAAGTCTTTCCAGTACCCGATGGACCATGCATCAACAAACCTTTTGGCTTTGAATGTCCTAACTTGGTATATAATTCTGGATATCTTAGTGGCCATTCTACTGCTTCCTGCAATTCACGCTTTACTTCCTCTAATCCACCAATTGCTGTCCATGGGATATCCGGAGATTCAAGATACACTTCTCTCATTG
>DATFDI010000083.1:0-3236 GCA_035252175.1 Nitrososphaeraceae archaeon | reverse complement strand
ACACGCCCCAGTAGCTCCCCCTTTTGGGGCATCACTAATTCTTTTAATGCTGATTCACTTAGTACTTTTCTCTTGCCTAAATTAAAAACCTACCACATTTAGTGCTTACATAAATAAAAATGTAAGGAATTGCTAGTCTAAAGTAATTGTTCTTGATAGTTAGCTTATCTTGAAGAGTCAGATTATTTTATTTTATTTATATAGTAGTATAGTTATCCATCATCGCAACAGCAAATATTGTGAATTTAACCGTTATACTAAACTTCATAGCACGATGTTGTATTTAATCGTAAGTATACGTTTTGTGTATCACGAGAGCTAGTAGTTGGAATAATGAAAATCGTATAAAAAATTCAATTCGACTTAACGTGAAATCCATTAAATTCACCTGTATAGTCTTCTGATTGTATGTCTACATATTCCACTTTGGCTTCTGGGGGACCTACTTTGCACCATTCTATTACATGTCCGACATTTATCTCATCCCCCTCTAAAACTACCTCGACTTGTCCGCCTTCCAAGTTACGAACCCATCCTGTCACGTTATGTTGAGAAGCAATTGTTTGAGTATTGTGTCTAAAGTATACGCCCTGTACTTTGCCCCCGATAATCAAGTGCACTCTGATTTTCTTGTCACGATTCATGTTCCTTTATGTATGGAAGGATGAAGAAGACGACAACATGCATCAAGTCTCTCATTTATATTTCGGATTATAAAAAAGAATTTGCTATAGTACATCTCCTCCTTCCTCTATAAAGAGTTCCTCATACGAGGTTCCTTTTCTGACCAATCTAAAATCTCCGTCTGTGGTCTTCATTACTATGGGTGGTTTTGTTTGACAGTGGAAAGGCATGTTGAATACTATAGAATAAGCTCCTACATTGTAGAACGACACGTATCTTCCTACTGTAGCATCATTGAGATTCGATACCTTGGATAGCGGAAATAAATCATATGTATCGCATAACCTACCCGCAAGATGGATGTTTTTTTGAGGTATCGTCCTAATGCTTCCTTTGTTACGAGGTGCTGGAATTATCTCTTGTGGATACTCTTGTTTTAATAATGCTGCATCCAGCAACAAGTGATAACCAGCGTCCACAATTACAATTTTATGGTCGTTATATTCCTTTGTGTTCACGATCTTAGAAACTAACATCGATGATTCCGCTACAAGGAATCGTCCGCTCTCAACTATCAATTCGAATTTACCGTGTGTCTCTGCAAGTCGGTTCAGCCTATCAATATGGTTTTCGGCCATCTGTGAAGGGTCAGGCACGATATCGTTATAAAATACAGGGGTGCCGCCTCCAATATCAATTGTATTAACCCTAAAGTTGGGATAATCCTTTTTCATCTTTGTCAAGAATGAATCCATTTTGTCCAGAGCATGTGTATAACAAGAGAAATCTGTAATCTGCGAGCCTAGGTGAAAGTGGAAACCTTCGAATTTGAGCAAGTCATTATCCATCAAATGTTTGACAATTTTAGTTGCACTGTCAATTGTTCCCCCGTTGAAAGGAACTCCAAATTTACCATTCCTATAAGAAGCACGAATTTCCGCTTTAACCCCTACTTCTGGATTCACTCTGATCATAGCCTGAGGTTTAACACCTAATTTGCTAGCTGCCTTCGCCAAGTTTGTCATTCCATTGAACGAGCTAATAACTACTCTCCTTACACCGCTCTTCAGAACTTGAATGTATTCATCTGCTTCTTCTGTGACGCTTGTGTAAATTATGTTCGCAACATCTCCTTTACACTGTTTTACGAAATTTAGTTCTCCAATGGATGTTAGGTCAAAGGAAATTCCATCCTTCACGAAAGCGCGTAAAACTGCTGGACTAAAGTTAGCTTTTATAGAATATGCAATCTTTACAGGTCCATTGAATCTTATATAAGCAGAGTGCAGTTCCCTGACTTTTGAATGCAGCGTATATTCATCAATCAAATAAAGGGGTGTACCATATTGCGCAACCAATTTGCTTATATCAGCAGGTTTTGCAAAGCGATTTAACTCTGGTGCTGGATTTAGATTCTCCACCAGTTGAATCTGTGAGTTTTCCACCAATTTCTTTTTGTTATGTTATGTGTAAAACATATGACTTAAAAAGATTGTTATAGAATGCTATGCAACAGACTCGAAATAAACTCATTCGCAAATATCGAGTCAAAACAATAATAGTGTTTCAAGAAAATATTACGATCTGGTATGATAGAGGCGTTAGGGATTTAATTCCTAATGGAATCTAGTCATCAGGTATTAAATTATCTTTTGCCATACGATTACATAAAACAAATCGCATTATCAATAAAAAAGGATAAAAGGATTTAGAATTAAAAATAGCGTTATGGACAGGTCAACGCTATTTCTATCTATAATATGGCACTGTGACCTTCTCGCCTGGCTTCCCTTCTCTTTGCGTCTTGATTTTCTTAACCGCTTCTTCAAAGTGTCGCACTATTACGTGAGCTTCAGAAGCATGTTTGGCTGCTTCTTCTGGAGTAGGATATTTTGCCAAGTATTCATGTAATACAAGTGAAACCGCTGTATTTGCCACAGAACTTGTATCTGCTCCACTAAACCCCTCAGTAAGTTCTGCCACTTTAGCAAAGTCTACATCAGGACTAATTGGTTTATCCTTTGAATGAATTTCCAAGATTTTTTGTCTAGCTGCTTTATCAGGCATAGGAACAAACACAATCTTGTCAAATCTTCCCGGCCTCAATAATGCGGGATCGATCATATCTGCCCTGTTCGTTGCCGCTAAAACCACTACACCAGATAGTGCCTGAATTCCATCCAATTCCGTCAACAACTGTGAAACTACACGCTCCGTAACCATGCTATCTCCACCCATACCTCTTGTAGGAGCTATTGAATCTATTTCATCAAAAAATACTACACAAGGTGCTGCTTGTCTTGCCCTTCTAAATATTTCTCTAATGCCTCTCTCTGATTCGCCAACCCATTTGCTTAACAGTTCTGGCCCTCTAACGCTAATAAAATTAGCTTCAGACTCTGTCGCCACGGCCTTTGCCAACAAAGTCTTTCCAGTACCCGATGGACCATGCATCAACAAACCTTTTGGCATTGAATGTCCTAACTTGGTATATAATTCTGGATATCTTAGTGGCCATTCTACTGCTTCCTGCAATTCACGCTTTACTTCCTCTAATCCACCAATTGCTGTCCATGGGATATCCGGAGATTCAAGATACACTTCTCTCATTG
>DATFDI010000082.1:0-30042 GCA_035252175.1 Nitrososphaeraceae archaeon | reverse complement strand
CAAAAAGGAGCAATCCGACAAACTTAGATGGATTATTGATGTAAACAAAGACAGTGCACAGCTAGTCAAAGTATTCCTTGAATTAGGCTTTCAAATAAGACACGTAAAAAATATGCTACCAATAAATTTTGGTGTATCAGACAAAGAAGTAGCTCTTACCATAGAGAAGATGGAAGGTGGTAAAATGAGCTCAAGCTTCTTAATTAGTAATGAACCTCTGTATGTAAATCATTTTAATTCATTATTTGAGGAAGTATGGAAAAATGGTATTGATGCTACTGAGAGGATAAAAAATATTGAAGAAGGAGTTGATTTGGGAGATATTGAGGTTATTTCAAGTTCATCAAGAGCTCAGGAGAAATATATCGATATTGTAAGGACAGCTTCAAAAGAAATACTATGGATATTTCCTACTACCAATGCTTTTACAAGACAAGAAAAGATGGGTGCTATACCATTGGCTATACAAGCAGCACAAGAAAGAAATGAGCAAATATCGCCTGTATCGCCTGATCGCCTTGGCTGTTCATTTTGAGCATGATTTTGCGCAATTTCTTCAGGCGATATGCAAGGTGATATATGATTTATATCAAAAAATATATCGCCTAGATTATCTCTAGTATTTGAGCACGATTTTCAGGGTTCAGGCGATATATGTTCACTCTCTTTGCAAAGCCACGGCCAGACTAAACTATTACCTAAAAAGGCTCAAGACAGGAATGCAGCAATCACTGTTACCAAACATCTGTGTGTCAAGTTACATAAGATCTTTATAAAATAGCACCAGATCTTATGCTCATCTCCATACATATACATTTATACAATAAAATTTATTTAATTGACCGGTCAGATTCGCAAATCAAATTACATATAATTATGTCAGGCTTTATATCTACTCATTATGTCAAAGACTTTTAACCCATTTTTCATCTGTGCATGACTAATATGGGGTTTTAGACTACCTAGCTTTGAAATAAGTTCTTCTTTATTAGTAGAAGATGCACGATACAAATAATACAAAGAAGCCATTATTTCTAATTCCTCTGCTGAATATTCCTTGAGTTCTTCTATCAGTTCTTTAGTTCTTTGTATTAGCTCAGCAGATTGAACTTCATCCTTGAGTGCATTTAAGAATGAGCAACCCTTTTTGGTAAGTTTATGAAATGCGAGTGTTGGTTGATGAGATACAGTCGTGATTAAGAAAAGTTAAACAGTTAAGAAAATATCATGACATTGGTCGTAATGCGATAACTTCAATACAGTATACGGCTATAATATAATATTTGACCAATACAAAACGGTTAGGAAGATATCATGACGTTCCTAACAATAACAGTAATGATAAGTCTAATTTGCAACCACATTTCAGCGAATTAGAATCCCTACATAAAGACAATAGTAGAATGGCATCAATTGATTTCAATAAACCTCTTTTTGGAAATAAGCATACTTCATTACAAAGGTTACTTGCAAATGCTAATAAAACAACTGAGCGAGCAACCAAGTTTCTTAATAAAATGAAATTAAAACAAATTGCTTATGCTAATAGATCTAAATCAATACCTGAAAATGCAACAATAAGAAAAGAATACATCAAGTGTGGAAAAGAGTTTTGTGAACTAAAGCATGGGCCTTACTACTATGCTTACTGGAAAGATCCTGAAAGTAAGAAGTTGAAGAAGAAATACATTGGCGATCATGTGTCAAAGGATAAGGAGCCGAGTAATGATTATGGTAATGACATTAATACATTGTGAGCAAATATCGCCTGTATCCCCTGATCGCCTTAACTCTTCATTTTGAGCACGATTTTCAGCATTTTCTTCAGGCGATATACAAGGTGATATATGATTTATATCAAAGGATGTATCGCCTGGATTATCTCTAGTATTTTCAGCACGATTTTCGGGATTCAGGTGATAAGGCTGTTCAGGCGATATATGTTCACTCTTCACAAAACTATGGCCAGATTAAATTATTGCCCATATAAGTTCAGGATTGACGTAATAATAGACAAATTGCACAAAAGAAAATACATCAGTAGCACAGGTAAAGGCCTGCTCATTATGAAAATTAGAGGTCCATATGTCAGCAGAGAATTACTCGTGATCATTTTACAGTAATCAAAGACTGCATACAGATATTCTCAGTACAATTATGACGGTAAAAAGTCGGCTAAAAATATATACTATGGCATATGTTATTAAGGCCTCTGTAGTTTGAAACTAAGTATTATGACTTATGTTAAATTCTTCTGTATATGTTCCGGCCTGGCTTAATACATAACATGCTTCATGGATACCAAATAAGCCCGGATACGAATATGATTTTGGATAAAATTCATACCTAAGATCTTGCCTCATTAGGTCTAATGACGCAGACATCCTTCCTAGACTAACTTTCTTATTAGACGACAATTGATTTAGTAAATTATTTAATTTGGCAATATCATGAACTTGATGTATTAATCGGAGATATTCTGAATTAGGCGGATTAAGATATGATGGAGAAGTTTTGTTATTTAATAGACGTACATATACAAAAAGGATCTTCCAAGGACTATTTGAGAATTGACGAAACAAACATGTTTTGATCTCATAGTAATTCCAGAATTTATGTTGATCAATTTTTAAATTGAATTGTTGGATATTATCTTTGCTCATTTACAACTAATAATAAATAACATTATTATTAAGCGAGAGAACTTTGAGATCTCGAGCCGATTCTTCTATTAGACTAATTTATTCTCCAGAAACATAAAGATTGGTATAATTATTGCGAAATAGTACCGGAGCAACTACAGGTAAAGACCTGTTTATTATGAAAAATCTCCTATGTCTCAGGAGAAGGGATCCGATGACGGTTCTGTTAATAATCGATATTGTGGTTTCCACATAATGACGACGTAGTTAGGAAACGCAAAAATTTGATTATGTGAATGTGTATTCAGTGCATTATTTACTAATATTAGAGTATTTGTAAATTGTATCCCAGAATGACAGTTCATAATCAAGGATTAGCCTTGCAGCTGTATAGATTTCTTTTTCATGTTTAGGAAGAGCAGAGTCTATTAATTTGCTAGATACATCGATAAACTCTTCTTGTAGTGGGGAAGCAAATTTATCTAAAAATAAACACGAATTCACGGTAAACCCATAATTCTTTTTTAATGCAGAGCTCATTTTACTACAGTTGGATCCCCAGACTGGAAAGTCTACAAGGAGAGCTGCAAAAATTTCAGCATCTGAACCATAAACTGCCAGTTTTGTCAGGTAGTTTGTATAAGATTGACATCCAGCTAATGGTTGATATTCGTATATCCTTCTTTTTTCTATAGCCAGCTCCTCTGCCATAAGTGTTAGATTTTCGAGGGCATTAAATTCGGTATTCATACAGGTAGTAAAAAGTTTAGTTGCTTTTTCATCAGATGTCTTTGATATCATCAAAGCAAAGTTTCTTTTATCATTTGAAATTATATGATATTGCTCACATACAAATACTTCTAATTTTTGCTTTGCTATCTTATTGTTGTCTAATGCATCTAGGTATGGATGATTAAGAACACTGTCTATGGTGTTGGCCAGGCGTCTTTGGGTATTCTTAATAAAATTTGATTGGTTATAGTGATTCCTAGTCATGTAAATATAATGAGGTTAATGTTATTATCATTATCATTATCATATAACATAATACTCTAATAGTGAAAAATAAGTAGATATATGACATTAGCTTTTGCCGATGAACTAAGACAATGCTCAATTGAAATATGGCAAAGTATTCTAAATCATAGATTTATAGAGGAACTTTCAAATAACATTCTTCCTATAAATAAATTCTTATTTTATCTAAAACAAGATCACTATTTCCTTGAAGAGTTCTCTAAATTCCTCCAATCTGCAAAGCAAAAAGCTATCAATAAACAAATGAATCAATGGCTGGATCGCTTGTATATAAGCACCGTTCATTTCGAAATGGAGATGCAAAGACAAATGCTTAGGTCAATTGAACCATTATCATCATTACGACCGCTAACAGCAAGTTCGCACCATCATTCTGATAATACAACTATTATCCCATGTAGAACTACCTTGGATTACACAGCTTATCTAAGGCATGTCTCATCCTCCGGTACTTTTAGTGAAATCGTATCAGTAATGGCACCCTGTCCATGGACATATCTTGAAATAGCTCAACAATTGTCAAGTTCTATCCACAATGAAGTTTATAGTAATTGGATAAAGTTTTATTCTTCAGAAGAATCATGTAAACAAGTAGATGAAATAAAGCAGATATTAAACATGTTAGGCCAAACTGAAAATGAGGAATCTAAAAACATGATGAAAAACCATTTTGCTAATGCATGCAAATTCGAACTCCTTTTCTGGGAAATGGCTTATAATTTACATTGACAGTAGTATAAGGATTTAGTTTCTTATTATTAAGTGAAATGTACCTCTTTGGCATTATATAGGCTCAGTTACATAAGATTGATACCAATTTTACAAAAATCTTATGTAACTATACCTGAGTCTGCAACTTTTTAAGCAGATCTAATTCCTGGGTCGTTGGGCCAGGAAAAAGAGAACCAGACGAAGAGGGACAAGAATTATTATCCTTTTTGCTGTCCTCGCCACCTATCTTTTCTAGCAAAGCATCAGAAAAGTTACCCTCTTCTATATCAAATCTCATTGCTTCTACTAGGGCTTGCTGCATGTATTCTGAAATGGAGATTTCATATGTATCACATATGATTTTCAAGACATGATATTGTTGTCTTGTTAAAATTACCTTTTCGTTAATTGTAATTGGGCTATCATCGATGTCCTTTTTTTTATTATTAAGATGATTGGATTTCGATGATGACATTGAGCGTGATACAGAAGAAGACAAAGTTGAAGAATTGTCCATTTTTTGTTATCAAATACTTTTCTCCATTCATAAGCTATATTGTTTTCGTTTAATTTAAAACTCCTAATGTACGTCTGTAAGTGAAGATAATGAATGTCATGTTATTTGTTGTCTTCTTTCAAATTCCTGCATTCTTGCTGTTAAAGCCATGACTTGGTCTGATAACTGTGCTATGGCATCGTCTTTCATTCTGTCACGATTTCTCAATGCTCGATTTAAGTCTTCTAGCTCTTCTACCTTGCTTTGTATATCTGCGCCTTGTCGTTCTAGCTTGTGAACATTAAGGAAGGTCAGATATGGCTCAACTTTCTTGAATAATTCAGCCTTTTCGGACTCCTTTTTGCGCCAGTATGTAGAGCCGCGATGCCCGATAAACCATTCGGAATAATCACCATAACCTAGATCAGATATTGTAGTCTTCACAAACCGTCTGAAAGAATGAAGTGTTATCTCTCGGCGTCTTCCATTGCTTCCATCCTCTCTGTTGCCTTTACCCATCGAGTCTAGCGTTCTTTCAAAATGTTTAACCATGCCAAAGTACAGATTCTTAGGGTACGCTGTATTATCTTGGTGTACCGCAAATATCAAATCAGTATCTTTCTTCTCTGGCGTTCTAATCTCAGTAATTGATTTGCCAGTTTGCTCATCCTTAAAACATACTCTTCTGCTTCTATATTTATGGGTCAACCACGAAGTTAGTTGTTTAGTCAATTCTTCAGTTAAATACACTACCCTGTCCGTTCTGGTTTTAGTGAATTCACCTCTCACATAGACCTTGGCAGAACCAGACTTGAGATCCAAATCTAGATCTTTTATACGAATGGATAATGCTTCAGTAGCACGCATTCCAGTTGCTGCCAGAAACATTACATATGTCTTTAATTTGATATCAGAGCATGCATTCAATATATTCGCGATATCTTCTTTTGATAATGCCTCCTTACTTTGTCTTATAACTCTAGGCATCTTCACTTTCAGTTTGAACTTTCTTGGGCTTATCTCTACATCACAATATTCAAGGAAGTTCTTTGCAGTTATGACGCGCTCCTTTATGGTAGACGCAGAAATATTATAACTAGTCTGCAGATAAGCGACATAATCACTTAAAATCCCATAAGGATTTTCCGAGCCCTCATTTATCTTTGTTATAATATTATCCAAGGCGGCCTTGCCAATATTGGCAAGGAATTCTTGAAAACCAGTTAATCTAAGATGATACTCGTATGCTGTGTTCTTATTCATCGCACCTATATTTTTGATGTATTTGTCCAGTGTTTTAGATTGACAGATTGGAGCATCGGTGTTTAATCCTATAGGTGTTGCTGTTTTTACCTTTTCTATAGTCCTTACTGAAGATCTTGCTGTGGATTTGTTCATCATCGGATTCCTTTTCTCTGATTATATAGTCTAGCGTGGTTTAAATAGATATTGTATTGTTGGTTTATTATACATGAACAATCTCTATATTTGCTATTATTAATGGTAACTGCTTACTATTTGTTATTCATTTGAATTACCAGCAAACTGAAAATATTATACATTGATGCAGTAAGTTGGGACGGACAGGGAGGGCTGAAGCACTGACCTGCTAGTTCTATGTTGCAGCCATGAGGTGGATAAGTATGCCCACCACCTAGTGCCTAAGCCGCTACGACTCGGATTAGATTGTCTTTTCCGAGCTGAAGAGCTGCTGGATTAACTGTTGATGTTCCTCCTGTCATATTGCCAGCCGGCGTTGTCATATTAGATCCTGCTATGATTAGATCCTGCAGGGTTTGCTGTTGGACCAAAGCCGCCGCCTCCGCCACCATTGCTGCCACTGCTACCGCCACCACCAAGTGGTGAATTCGTCAATTGTTGACATGAAAAGAAGTTTTTTCCTTGTCCTGATATACAACCTGATATGAATCCTTCGTAGTAAGCTCTACCATTGGGTCCACACTGATTAAATGCAGTTTGACTATATGGATTGTTTTGTCGTCCATCTGCAAATCCTGCATTATAACAAGCTCTATTCTGTGGGCTATTATCATTGTTATCATCGTTATTTCCGTCATTGCTAGCCTGCGCAACCATTACTCCTGCTGGTACAACACCTATAAGTGCACTAAAAATGGCTATTGCTGCTAAATATGCACGTACATTTTATTTTCTGCTTTAAAGCATATGAAGGTGATAATAAAATATATCTTCTTTTGCAATCAATCCAATATTGCAAGAATTAGATTTCATATAAGATATAGATTCAAGCGATAAAGTCTAGTAACAAGATCTTAATAATGACGGGGTACTGCCCAAAGTGTCTATAGATAATAGCAGATGTTTGGAGTACATACAAATTGCTGCAGGTATGTTAGCTTGTAAATGAGAAAAAGAGTTCTGTAATATACAAGATCATAAACCATATAAACTAACAAAAAATATACTGACAATAGTGGTTGTTTAATAATAAAACTCAGAACCATTGTGCCTGCGGTAAATGTCAGAAATATAAGAAAATTACCAATTGTATTTTTGCTCTGCTTTTAACCTGTGCTATGGTAGTGATAGCATCATCATCATGCTCTGGCTACAATGCAGAAGCGCAGCTACAATCATCAACCAATAATAGTACAGGAAATGTATCATCACCATCTGATTCATCCATTCCAAATTTGTTCGATAAAGTAAAAGTCTCAGTTGTAAAGATTTCGCCTACTATCAACTTTGCAAATGCCTCATTGTCGGGTTCAGGGTTCGTGTATGATAAGAACGGTCATATACTCACAAATAGCCATGTGGCAGGAACAGCTCCTTATGTTATTGTTACTTTTACTGACGGGAACCAATATAGTGCAACCGTAGAAGGTAAAGAC
Source organism: Nitrososphaeraceae archaeon (assembly GCA_035252175.1). GTDB lineage: Archaea > Thermoproteota > Nitrososphaeria > Nitrososphaerales > Nitrososphaeraceae > JAFAQB01. Next base: position 22,279 of record DATFDI010000082.1, on the reverse strand, counting down.
CCTATAAATGATATAGCGGTCTTGAAGATACAGGAAAATCACACGCAGCCTCTTATACCAGTACAATTTGGAAATTCATCTGCTGCAAGGGTGGGAGAACGGGTATTTGCTATTGGAAATCCCTATGGATTTGCAGACACCTTGACTGGAGGCTTCATTAGCCAACTTGGTAGGTTGTTATTAGAAGCTGGAAGCAAAGCTCCGTATCCACATCCTGATATGATTCAGACCGATGCGGTTATAAATCCCGGTAATTCAGGTGGACCTCTTATCAACTTACAAGGACGTGTGATAGGAATGAATACTGCAACATTTAATTCTCAACTTGGAGGCGCTACGGGTCTTGGTTTTGCTGTTCCATCAAAAACACTGCTCAGAGAGGTTCCCGTAATAATAAAGAATGGCTCATATCCTCATCCTTGGCTTGGTTTGTCTGGTAGAGCCCTGACTTTTGATCTAAATCAAGAACTTGGTCTTAATCCAAACTTTAGAGGAGTTATTGTTGATTCATTGGTTAAAGATGGCCCTGCAGAAAAGGCTGGAGTTCAAGGAAGGCATCAGTCAGTTCATGGCGATATCATCATAGCAGTTGATGGCATTCCGATAAGAAATACGCCTGACTTGTTATCCTACATTGAAAATAATAAATCTCCTGGAGATGGAATCAATATTTCAATTTATAGAAACAATCATACGAGTGATCTGGTGGCGACCTTGGGACAAAGGCCTATTTCATTATACACCTCATCAAATGTTACATCACAAACACCATTATTTTAGACTAGAATCAGGTAACCTAATTTTGTCAGCAGTCTATGAATCAAAGCAACAATGGATGCATTTCATCAATCGTGCATTTTTCAAGTCTAACTAATTAGAGATTTAAGTAGCCATGATTATGCCACGTTAAAGATAGGTAGTAATGACGATATTCCCAACATTAAGAATTAATTTGTTTCTTTGGGTAGTCTTGCATCTGTATATCTGTAAATGGCAGGGACACATTTTCAAATGCTCAACAAACTCAACAAAACAATCCGAAAGATATTTGAGCAAACCATGGGTCAGTCTTTTGAAAAGAAAACAGGTTATGCATATACTGGAGAAGGAAGAGGATCTATTCAAATTGCCAATATGATAATTGACGGGCAAAGAAAACCTGATGTTATATCCTAAGAAACCAATTTAACAATGTAGAATAAGGCTATTGAACAATAGAAATTAGCACACTTCAGGAAAGGTGATACTGCTTTCACTAACAGAAGAAATGCACTTGTATCATTTTTAGCTGTTATACTACTACCTATCTCAGCACTATTGATCTTGATTGTTCCTTTACCAAGTTTTGCTGATAGAATAATTATGGTAAGACAGTATGCTACGTTAGCTGTTGGTTGTGACCTTGGTAATACTATTGAAGATTTTGCCAGTACTACAAAAGTAGTCATATACCATGAGCCAACCCAACTCACATTTAACTGTGAAAGACCAGGCGGAGACATTGACCTAAAGAAGGGTGAAAGCATAGCTCTTAGGTGTTTACATGATAATCCTCTTACTATACCAAAACATGTAAAGATAAAAACTGGGGATTTGTTCTATGTGCTATGTAATGGAAAATAGGGACAAGAGAATTCATATTGGGAAGCTAAGTAATCAGTTTATCGAATTTGTCAGGATTAATGCATCTCCCACCTTCATTTTCTGGGATGTTGACTCTATCTAGTGTATCTTAATGCACAAGTGGTTCAATTAGGAGCACTTATAATTATCTAATATCATACCAAAGGTACATTTTATTTCAATATGATGTTCAGAGGAAGATGCTGCAGCTGCGATAGCGCCTTGGATTTGATTTATAATCTTCTGATTTATCAAGTCTTGACCTAAAAATGGGTTGGGCAGGCTTGGCTGATTAGAGGAAGGAGAAGGAGCTGGAATGGATGTTTGGCTGCTACTGCTATTTACTATGTAGCCTATATTGGGGTTCTTGTCAAAATCATTTACTATTGTTGATGTTATCAAATCCTTCGAATCATTCACGGAAGAAGTTGTACCAGCTATAGTATAGTTAGCACTGAATGTATTTAGCTGAACAGATGTTGATGGGATTAAATATACGCTGCTTGAGTAAGTCGATATTGTTGTATTGAATATTGGTCCTGGGGTTGCTCTGCCAGTTATGTTATCCAGTTGAGCACGACTAATTCCAACAGTATTTATTGATAGCAGGTTTACGAATACCAAAGAAATTACTGCTATAGTTAGATAAATATTGTAAAAACTAAACAATCGGTTCCTGATTCCAGATTTGGCCATCAATATCATACTTGAGATGTATGGGTCCGATACTTAAGTTATCAATAACTTGTTTCTGAATATTGTTACACATGGATCTTATTTATTGCAACTCGAACAAAACTAGTGGTGCTTTAGCCATATTAATGGATTAATGACAATACATAACTAGCCTTAATCAATTCTCTCTTGAAAATGGCAGCTTGTTATTTCTATTTCTTTTTAGAATTTGCAATATTTCTCTTAATTGTTCATGCCTAAGATCGGCCATTTAGATATACTCTATATTGCGTAGGGCGATAGCAGCCTTAAATTATGTACACAATGCTAACTATATTAACAGGACAAAAAGAAACTTCGGGGAAGCATTTCTATTCCCACATCTATAGTCTATATTTTCTGCCAGCTGGTTTCTGACACGTGGTTAGTCCAGACCTAGTTTATCAATGGATAATATTTGCAGCCTGTTGACAATCTCAAAATGAGAATTTTACAGGCTTATCTTATATGTATTAGGATCTAAACAAGCCTCCTCCAACCACGGCTTGAAGGTTCAAATCCATACATATCCAATTTTAAGAAGGTGATAAAGATGATGTACTACAAGGTGGCAGTACTTCCATATTTTGTCCAGGTTGGTCTGAGCATTGGGTAAATGATTTAACAACGCCATAGATAGCCTGTCCTGCAAAATGCTTGTTAGTTTCCTTGTCATCTAGTGATATGGATATTGTCTTTCCTCCTTTGATGTCTATTGTACTATGCACATTCTTCCATGATATGCGATGGTTTGTTCCTACATCCGCTAAACCTTTAACAAGAACGTTTTCGCCAGGTTTTACTGTTACGTCTATTGGATTTGATTCAAAGTTTAGAATCTCATGAGTATGGGTGCCAGTACCATTATTATTGTACCATGTCATGTTTGCGTTAAATGAGTTTATGTTGCCATTACGCAGTACCATACTCCAGTTTCCGGTTGCAATCCATCTAGTACCTGGAGCAAAGATAAGGGAATCTATCGCACCATTAGCTGTAGTCTGACTCAGAGGTGCTAATGCTGGTGGCTGTTGTGGCTGAGGAGGAGGTTGTTGTAATGGTGGCTGTTGTTGCAAAGGAGATGGCTGCAATGGTGGCTGTTGTTCTGGCGGAAACAGGAGACCGGGGATCGGAGACAATGAAGACGGTGTTTGTGGCCGTTGTCCTATGCCTTGATTTGGGAAATTAGAAGGTGATGAAGAAGATGGAGCTTGATTGGGTGTTTGACCATACGCAATCTCTGTTGATGACAGTAAGAACAAAAGTGGAGATAATATTGATCCTGCTATGAAAACCGTTGCTATGATTACAAGCACGACTAGTGGCTTCATGACTAGGATGGTGATTAGGTTTACTACTATTTTTAGATATTGCATTTTGGCATCAAGAGAAAGGAGATCTTGCATGTTCGTATGTGTCATTATAGATCAAAACTGGTTATTTTGACCTCGGCTTATCTGTATTTGACTTCTGAACCCTAAAACACAATAACCTTTCCTATCATCTAGGGTGAAGTTGACAGAAGTAAGGAATTCTCCTGCGGTATCAAATTTGTGTGAGAATGTTTGATTTGGCTATAGCAATGAGTCTATAAAAGAAATGGTGATACATCCTATATCCTATGTCGAATCTCTCTTCAAACTGGGTATCATGCTCTTCTAACATAGTCATAGCCACCATGACCGTCCCGACTTTGTATATCAATGTATAATATTTGCTGGTAATTCAGATGAAGATTATTGACCTTGCTGATATGGTCAAAGGATCAATAAATGAAAAGGTAAAAGAATGCATAGCATTAGAAATATGCATTGAATGTATTAAAAATCTGGGTTAACAAGGTTATCTAATATTAATAATATACAGCTAACATCCCGCATTTTGAATCAACAAGGAAGTTGTAGTAGTGTCATATGATTTGTAAAGGTATATGCATACGTCACAAGGCATACAAACCATATTGTTCAGGTCGTTATGCTACTGGACAGAAACGTTGTCAAATATGTGAGATATTTATCAAATGGGATGGATTATGGTGTCCCTGTTGTGGGTGTAGACTAAGAATGGGTCCCAGATTATTCAAGCATAAGGCAAAATTAAGAATGAAAAAACAAAAAGAAAAACAAGTAGAAGAATTTCATAAAGTGCAGATATGATGATATATTTATTGACTGCTTATAAAGATCATATGCACTATACAACAGTGTTAATAGTATTTACTTATATTTTGCTACCCGTATTAATGGTTGTAGGAGTAACATCATCTATTGTTATTGGTAATCAAGCCTTTGCAGCAACTTTTCAAAATAATCGTTATGGTTATAGTATCTGGTATCCATCAGATTGGATTGTCAATGGCAATGTATGGAGTTCAATAATCATTATTCAGCCAAAAATTGATGCTTGTAAATGCACACTGCTTGTTGTAGGTGCTGCTATTACCGCTCCAACCACTACCACTTACCCTCTTGAACATTCAAAGGATATATGGACAAATCAAGAATTAACATTTGAGCCTGTGAAAAACGTAACTCATATCACGTTTCTTGGGATACCTGCGTACAAAATAGTTTATGGACCCAACCCTCTACTACCAAAGCAAGAAATGACTAAGATACTAACGGTAAAAGATGGTATTGAATACTCTTTAGACTTTGATGCACATGATCAGCATTTGCTAATGATACAAAACGTGATTGATTCATTTCGAATAATAAGTAGATAGCAGGCCTATATAGTACAAGTATATGGATGCGGCCAGTAACATAAATAAAAAATAGCAAGAGAACCCTTCTTGCATCTCCCATATGGTAAAGAAAAGCGCAAAGAAATAATACTTGATGCTGCGTGAACAGTTACGATATTTTGGCTCTGATGGAGGTTTTTACAGTAATGTCAAGAATGGAAGGAGAAAGAAGTGGTATGAAGAATTAAGAGAACAAACGACAAGAGACATAGAAACTGAGATAATTTAATGCCGAGAGAAGATTATTGAATGACAAGGTGCTATATTTACAGATATATAACTATAAAGACTAGATATGTAATATAATGTCTAAAGAATGTTATATTGTTTGTAAAACAATATCGAGAGCATTTTTATTATTCTAGTTGTTGTTATATTTATTTAAAATATGTCCTTATCGTCTGTAGATGTAGTATGTAAGAAGTGCAAGTCAACTTTCTTTACAATGCATACAATAAAATCCGTTAAAGATGTAATACGCTCTACTAACGAAGGAAGATGCAGTATATGTGGAACTGTGCTGAATCCAAGTGATTTTACAGTTACAGTAGAAAAGAGATATTAAATTCACAATGTGCAATAAGTAACTAGAAAATTATTGCTGTATGCATATGTATCCATATCGCTGTATTAGACAGTGATCATGGCAGTATTGTTAATTTCTTGACAACTTTAATTACATATCGCACAAAAACTGGCAGAGTTGTTATGAATAAAAAGCTAATAGAAGAGTCTTCATCATATTGCCTATGCTAGTTGGAACTTTGCAGCTTAGCTTTATAGTACCTTTTTGTGCATCATGTTTAACATTACCCTTAACATTTGCTTAATTGAAATTCCTTAGAAATGGACAAGCATCATCAGCAACATCAGTTCAAGGATGATATTGCGAACGCCAGTATGGTGGTAAATAACCAACTTACTAAATTGAGGATGCTTGATAAGAAGTTTACAGCAATGGATAAGAATTTACGCTATCAAATAGCAGCAAACATAAAATCAGGCAATAATGAGCGTGCAAAAGCTATTGCAAATGAACTAGCAAATATTAGACATGTTCATAAAACAACCCAGAACACGAGCCTTGCACTCGAGGTACTGGTAATTCGTTTCAGTACAATTAATGAATTTGCAGCGATCTTGGAAACCATCAATCCAACTATTGAAACAATCAAGGGTATTCAAAAAGAGATTTCAACTGCGGTTCCAAATGCAAATGAAATGTTATCACAAATGACAACTATGACATCTGATCTATTGATTAATTCCAACATCAAATCAGAACCGAACACAGTTATGTTATCTAGTGCTGTGGATAAGGAGGCCATTTCAGTATTAAACGAAGTAGAAGGAATACTAGAAGATGAGGCAAAAGCAAAGCTACCCGAGGTTCCAATTACCATTTATGGAACCAAGGTAAATAAAGATACAGAGGAGCATATAATAGATAACCGAATTATGATTGAAGGTTAAGCGTGCCAGTATGCTTAATGGCTTGTAGTATACAGCATACTACATTAATAGTTAAAAAATATATACAAAGTAGTTTTAATCAGTTCGTCTTAATATGGGGTCAAATGGAACAGTTGAGTAATGATTTTCTATCTCAAGCCGAACCTCGGCAAGATGGAATAGAGTCTAGGCGTGGGGGTATCCTAGAATCTGCCTCGAGGCGGGTGAGGATGATTTTTTCTGTCATGGCCAGTCCTAATAGAATTGATATTCTTCGTATATTGAATTCCAAAGGACCACTTACGTATTCTGAACTGAAATCTCTTGCAGGATTCAAGTCTAAAAAAGAATCAGGCAAATTCGCTTATCATTTAAGAAAACTTCTTAGGCAATCGCTAGTCGCCCTTAACAAGGGAGAGCGTCGTTATACAATCACAAATCTGGGCAAGCTAGTTCTTAGTCTTGCAAGACAGATAGAAGAAAGATCGATAATTGAAAGTGGCAAAATGTATGTTAGAACAAGTAAACATTCAATTGAAGAATTCAGCTCCTTGAAAATTATCCAATCATTGGTACGAGAGGGAAATATGCCACTTGAACAGGCAAATAAAATTACAGAAGAGGTTGAAAACAAAATTTACAAATTTCAAACAGCCTATCTTACTTCGTCTTTAATTAGAGAAACCGTTAATTCTGTTCTAATAGAACATGGTTATGAGGAATATAGAAATAAAATGGCAAGATTAGGAATGCCTGCATCAGATATTGCAGATCTATTAAACGATGCAGATAGAGCCAAGAATGGAGTTGATAGTATCTTGCTAAAAGCCTCACATTCTATATTCTCGGAATACCTTATGATAAATACGCTAACTAAAGATATCGCAGATATGCATCTAGCTGGGGAAATAAATATCTCTAACAGCGGCACTTGGGGTCTGATCCCCGACACAATCTTTCTAGATGTCTCCGATCTTGCTGATACTGGGCTAAATCTTAAGAACAAGTTTTTGAATGTCTCGAGACTAACCATGCTAAAGAATGAAGAAGACTTTATGACCGTTTTGCCCATCTTGATTTCTCTTTTGAGCAGAGAAGCCTCTATAGAAATTGTATTAGACGGTGTAATCCAATTACTCCTCAAGTATACTCAAGACCCATCTAAAATTGAGTCACAATTTGCTAAGGCACTATTAGAATCTTCTACAGCCCCATCGTATTCGTTATCTGGTCTTCCAATTACTACTTTATGTCTTCCTGTGTATGAGATTGATAGTAAACTTGTCAGTGCATTATTAAATGGTTACAGAAAATATGCAGAGTCTACACCCATTCCAAGGATAGGTATATTATTAAATTACAATAGAAGTGGCATTGGCCCTGCAGACCATTCAGAGCATATTGCTACAATATTACTCGCAGGGGGTATTATTTCAGTTTCACAAAATGGATCAAGAGGCAGCAATGGTATACGCAAAACTATGGACCACAAGGACATCAATACTATTATGGGATTACAATCATTATCAATTAATCTTCCAAGACTTGCATATCAGTCAAATAAGGACGAAACCTATTTTCGTGCAAGACTTGCCCTAATGATCAAACCTGCGTTAGCAGCAATGGCAATAAGAAAGAAAAGTATTGCCGATCTTATAAGGAAAAGGATGATCCCAACACTCTCAAGCAATACTCTTTTTATGCAGACTATGCCAACTAATATTTTAATCAATCTTACTGGACTGAAAGAATCAGTATATGATATCATGGGGTATAGTAGTAGCGAGAATAATGGGGCGGAGATTTTCCAAAAAGTGTTGAAGACTGCTGCAGATGTAGTTGCAGAACAAGGAAAACGCCTTGGAGAAGATCATGTAGGAATTGCTATGTTGGTTGACGACAGCGCACAGAGATTCATAGAACTTGATTCAGACAAATACGGTAAGACTTCATTATTATCAAATCAACAAAATGATAAACCTGCATATTCGCAAGGGTTGATATTAAATGCTAAGGATATATTATCGTCAGAAGAAAAGGCTGTACATCTGGTTAATGAATGCAAATCGCTTGATAATTTGTTGAATGGGGGATTATCGGTGACACTAGATGTAAGCGATTTTAATTCTTCTATCGTTGATATAAAAAATGCAATTAAACGTGTATCCGATCTAAACTTTTTCCATCTACACACAAGACTTTTGATATGTAGTGCATGTGGCAAGAAATCAAAAGCACAGTTTACAGATACTTGTGAATCCTGCAAATCTCCATATTTGAATAGCATTAAACTCTGAAAATACGATACGAGGATATATCTTATATTCACACAATTTTGTTAGACCGTCCTTAGTTCTATAAACTCCTGATATCGCTCGTCAAATAGTTTTTCGGTCCATTCTACCAATGATACGAATTTCGTATCTTTGGATCTTATGCTACTACACTAAATCATACAATGCCGTACTATGATAAGATGGTGTTCATGATTCCAATAGGGCAGGCTAGACCTAGCATACCAGAGTATCCACAAATAGCCGAACACATAAGGCAAGCAATCTATGAGGTAGAACATGGAATAAAGAGTCAAGTACAAGATATCAATGATGCTGCTTTCAAGTCTGCAAAGGTTTTGGGATGGTAGCACATTTTTGAGATAGTTCTACTTACAGTTTAGTTTTACTACTATTAGAAGCAGGCGAAAAAATCGAAGTACTTACGCACTATTTTGGAACTACTCTTGATAATGAATTAGTAGTTAGAGGTAAAGAAATTAGAAGATATGATGTCCCGCTTTCATAAATTATTTCCGACTCAGCTTTACATACACTATTTGACTGCAAAGATTTATGGGATACTAACAAGAGGATATGAAAATGCTCTTTACTTGTCACGCAAGCAAGCAATAGATACAATCAATGACTGGGGAAGGACTTGATGATAAAGACCTTTAATCTAAGTCACTTGGGCAGAACATACAAAACTACAGGAGATGCTGATGCTAGATTAAAAATAAAGATAATCAAAAAGTTTGCAGTTAATTATCTATTTGTGTGTTATGTTTACTCAATTTATGTATTTGACATTGTTGCAATACTATGGACAATAATATAGGAGATCCTGTTTTGGTAAGTTGTGTTGACTATTCATATTGATGGTGCAAGTCGCGGAAATCCCGGACCATCAGGAATAGGCATTGTGATAATCAGAAATAAGCTGATAATAGCGGACTATAATGAATTTATAGGAAAAAAGACAAACAATCAAGCAGAGTATGCTGCGTTGAAAAAGGCACTACAAATTGCATCTATATTAGATAATGAAATCACAGTTTTATCAGACAGCAAACTCGTTGTTAGTCAAAGGAAGAATAAGTATCGGGTAAGAAATAAACAAATAAAGATCATATCTAGAGAGATTGCTAATCTAGAAAAGCAATTTCGCACTGTTATTTACAACTATATTCCGAGAGCAAAGAATCACTATGCAGATTTTCTTGCAAATCGGGCTATAGATGAACACCTTTACAACAATATAAATAACAAGAGTGCACGATAATTATAAGGATGGCAGCTGTGAAGATTCAGAGTTAAGCCCAATTTTATTATAAAAGATGAGGATAAGGCATTTGACTGAGCTGCCGCAATACATTTAGAAATTGTCTACTAATATTATGGATTGACTATTTTTTTGACTCGTCTTTCCTTTGACTTTCCTTTCGAGTAATATTTCTTGCTTTCTTTGATGAAGCCTCATCTGCTTTTGAAGTGGTACTATTATTATTGTTAATTTGTCCTTGAGAAGAACCAGTTTCTCTCAAAACCATGTTGACAATTTCATCTACCGCTCTGTCAAGAGTAGAATCGATATTTTTTTTGATATCTGAGAGTCTGTTATCTGTTTCCTTAGTAATTAAAGAGGATTCGTCCTCAGCTTCTTTCTTTGCAATATCTATGATTCTTTTCGCTTCCTCATTAGCAATAGAAATTGTCTCTTGTTTCAAATTTTCAATTTGCTCATTGGAATATATTAATATTCGCTTTTTCATTTCCTCAATTTTTGAATTGATATTATCAATATCTTTCTCAAGTTCAGCCAATGCATTAATAATAACCTCCACGGAAGACATTTTAGCTCTTGATCATTATTACTGCAATTATTGGGCATATTAAACCCTTGCTGTAGATGTATAAATTCCCAATGATGATGTAGAGTAGTAATAGTTAGCGGGTAATTTATTCCGGTTATTCACTTCATTCTAAAGTTCGAATTCTGTACTGCTAGTCTAAGATATATCCAAAATGTGGCATCAAGAATCATTCAGATTGGCCAGGAGTTATTGCTTTCCAGCTATCGAGGGAATAAAAAAATATTGAATATCTCCCAAGCTTAATTTCACATAGCCTCTCATCTCCTTCTAGAGACATTGAATTCTTGTTTGGTTTTTCTCCGAATGCTGGTCTGAGAATAGCAATTACAGCAAGCCCGCCAGAGATCTCTGCCATTTCTTTGAGTCTTTTTACCTCGTAACCCTTTAACTTTGGTATTGTATTGCTTGATTTTACTTGGATAAGCCAGAGTGTTGAATTACGTGTAGCAATAATGTCAGCAGGCCCCCTGCTTCCTTTGGACAGTTGTATACTCCATCCTCTAAGCTTGAGATAAATTGCAATTATAAATTCAGCCTCTCTACCAAATTTACTCCAAGAATAGGAGGAAACAACCGACAACAAAAAATCAAATTTGAAAACATTGCATTATCACTTCCCGTTGAAAGTAATTTACCTTATGGTCAAAAAAACCAACTAAGGTGACATCTATTGTTTAGGAACCTTGTTTCTTAAGGCAGGCTGCGATCCAAGCCTGGGATACACAATAGAGAACTATCAAAATTCGTTACTGTAGAACCAATTCCGGTACCAATTGGCATTTCCTCTATACCTTAATAGTGCATAAATCTATTCCTTCCTACTTCTTTTCATCCTCTTTCGATCTCTTTTGTTATAATTACTACATAATCCCGTATCTTCTATATTTGTCAAGCTATTAGGTTGCCAAGTTTGACAAACTAATAACTTCATTCAGAACTGCAGTAGATAATGACGGTATTTTTAGATAAGGAATCTTCTACACTAATGTTCCATCGTTTCCAAGAAGTTACTCAATTCAATTATAGATCTGGCAAGAAAGAGTGTGATATGTTAAGACCAACTCCCAACATTAAATAGCTGACACAGCTCCGCAATTTTGCCGTCTGACGTAATTCTAAAAAGGTCAATTCCTACAATATTTACAGGCTTACTGCTAGAGGTATGCCTACAGCTCTTTTTAATTACATCAGTAAATGTCCAGCGAATCACATTGTGGGCAAGAGATGTAGAAACTGAGATGCTTGTCTGTCAAGTAGGCTAATAAAGCCATACATACACCACTACTCGATAGAACTGATTATTCCATATGGTAACTGAGCTATAGTCGCCATCGCTCAATAAACGGGTAATCACATATAGCTTAATAAACTATAAATTACAACTCATTTTAAGTCCCGAACGTTCTTGTATTCTTCGACTACTCTAACATTTTGATCAGAATCAGGATTGTAAGTAGCCTTTTGTCCATATGGCGTAGATTTGAATGCCTCAAAATCGCGCGTATATTGATCGCCTGGTGGCTCTGCTCCGTGATGATATTTGCCGAGGATCTCTTCCTCACTTATTAAAAGCCATAATACTTTACCGTCATAAGCATCAGCAACGTATTTTGGAATCCAATATTTGTCTTTTTTTACCGTTCCTTTTTCCAAACGTAAAAAGTTCTGTGACACTTCCTTGATCTCGCCTACATCTTTTCCGTCGTTGCTCTTTACCTTTTTACCTTTGAGCATAGTCCACAATATGGTTGGTCCTTCCCTACTTGCCATTCTAGTATAAAAATAGAACTTATCTTTTTTAACTATTCAAGAAAACTGTTCTATTTTTGAGGCCCATCGTGATATGTAAGACAAGTTTTTAAGATGACCATGTAACGATCATTAGAAAATATATATCTATATACAGTTCTGATAGCTAAACGGTTGTGAGCAGGGAATTATCGTCCGAAAACCGCAGAAAGGATGGATGTTACAATTAGCAATACTGATTTATACGATAAATAAAAAATTCGTTATTGTATATGTGTATTTATAAATATTGTGTCTGTCGATGATAGATATATGATCTTATGGCTTTCTTTTACTTCACTAGCTTTAATTTATAGTGTCATGTTGCTTGGAATCTATATTACCGCTTCTCATCAAGGATTATCATGTCCTGGCTGGCCTCTTTGTCCTAATGGATTTAATTTTCCACCACCAAAATATTTTTTTGAACATATTCATAGGTCATTGGCAATTATTACAGCATTTGTAATCATTGCCACTACATTTTATGCTATCAGAAGGGCCAAAAATGTAAGAAAAACAGCTATTGCAGCAAGCATTACCGTAATAATTCAGATATTGATAGGCATGATAATTGTAAATGAAAAGCTGGATGCTATACTTGTCGCAACACATCTGTCGACAGGTGTTGTATTGTTTGCAATGACATTATTGACTTTCTTATCGTCTTATCAGCTAACAAAAAGTAACCCCATACTATGATATTTGAAAACGTGCATATACTTTATATGCAATACGTATTTGTGCATATAGGTGTAGATTTAATATCATTGGAATGAGAACAAATTTGTTTTGTAGATTGAATGAGACATAGACAAAATTACAAAGCACAATTACCATAAAAGGAACAAATTCAAGATATATTATTTCTATATATTTGAGTAAAGCTGAATATTGTTGGCCTCCAGCTGATTATAATTCCTATGCTCTAAACAGCATCTATTTAGTAAATGTCGTATAAAGTCATCCATCACGATCACAATCTTATTATTCAAATCTTACATGTAAAAATTCTAGCGAAGTTAGCCCAGCCTGGTTAAGGTACGAGCTTCCCAAGCTCGGGATCGCGGGTTCAAATCCCGCACTTCGCACCTTCTTAAGAGTAACAATGCAGATTTGATATCTGGCTTGATATCAAAAAGTTGATTCCATGCTAGCCTTGCAAGATTTTTGATATCATATACACTTAATTTGATATCAAACAGTTTTCTGGGTTGATATCAATTTTCGCTAATTCTAAGGAACAAGGATAAACAGTCGGTTTTCCAGAAGATATAATAACCAGAAGCGGTTATTGTGTGTATATGAACCCGAGTATTGAGATAGTCAAAGATTCTCTGCAAGCCACAACAGTATACAAACAGGGGCTTGTAAAGATGAAAGAGGCAGATTGGGCTATATTTGAATCCAAGCTCAATGAATGGGGTTTTGAGAATCCGAACCAGCTATGTCATGCAATTGTAGCAGGTCAATTCCCTAAACAACAAAGAAGTGAACAAATTGAAAAGCTGCTTGACAGGATAAGGGATAAGGGAATAAAAGATCCGCTGTCTGGCGCGGTGTCACCTACTTTTTATAAAAGCGTAGATGTTGAGGATTTCAAATCCTATCTTTGTAACAGATATGAGATAGAAAGGAGCGCTCTGACTATACTTAGCTATTACAGAAGATATACTGACATATTTTTTACAAGACCAATTCTGCTAAAAAGTAGCACAGGTCATGTTAGGTCATATATCTGTGATGCTATGAGAAGATTTGGCGAGTGGTACGATCAGAGATACGGTGATGCAGAGGTTAGGTTACTGATAGACGAGATTATAAAAAGATATGACCTTAACAAAAGGCTCAGAATTCATGACAGACTCTGGATAGGAGACAGCGAGGATCTGAGAGAAAGGATAAAAACAGTGCTGAACATCCAAAGCGATGAATTTGACGTCCTGATAAAATTCGCACTCTTCTCTGGCCTCAGAGGAACAGAGATAGAATATTGTCATCAAATGCCACTATGTAAAAATCTGACAAACTGTATATGTAATAATCTTCATGTAAAAGACAAGAAAAATGGGTTTTCAATAATAGTTGTAAATCGTAGATTTGGTCAAAAGTATTGCTACTTTACTATCGTACCAACTAAAATGTGGCAGCTATTCAGACAACTAAATACAGTCGATTATGATCGCCGTAAAGCATGTCACACTCTGCTAGCAGCACTAACTGATAAGCAGGTGGCATTTATGGATCTTAGAAAATATCATTACAATGTTAACTATCGTAGTCCTATGAAAGAGCAGGGAGCAGAGATACTTGCAGGTAGAGCTAGATCTACAAGTGCAAGGCATTATCTCCTTAACATGACGGATGAAATGATTGATCATTATAGGCAGGGATGGTTGACTTATGGAGTAGACTTACCCTAAATCAGTTTAGTTTAGTTTAGTTTAAGCTCTTCTCCTTCTTCTCCTCTCATTTATTTATTTTTTCTCTGCTCTCGTCTTAACTGTAAATTTCCAAAAAATTAAGTATTTGGCTATGCAACCTTTTAACAAGATGGCCAAACATGAAGTTTCAGAAATAAAATCAGATAAGACAAGTTTAAGGAGGATGGATCAAGGAATTAATTCTGAGGCTCAAAATGACAAGCTGTGGGACTCTATTGCAAAAAGCTATGAATGGATAAGCTATGCACAGATTTCCAACAGCTTTATCTTGTTAATGACCTTAAACGAAAACGAAGCTAAAAAAAAGGCATTGACAGCTGGAGAAATTAGTGAAATAATTGCACAAAAATCTAAAGGCCGCTTATACAAAGTTCCATCTACACTGAGGGATGCTCTAGAATATAGATTAAAAAGGGAAGGGCTTGTAGAGGATGAAAAAAATACCGCTAATAAATCATCTATCCAAAAAAGTCCTAAGGTGTCTAAATACAGTATAACCCCAAAGGGACAAAAATTATTAGAAGGCTGGATTGCCTTTTTATCTGCATTTCAATGAAGTATAATAACAACATATTGTGTTTAAAGTTGTTCGAACATTAGATTTTGCATTTGCTAGTTAGCTGTTACGAGATCACACTTGGCGATTCGGATTCAAGGGATCTAGTCCCTGTATGTGACGCGGAGGTGAAGCCTGAAGCGGCAGCGGGAAGCGTGGAGGGGGATGAGGAGCAGCAGCCTGCATCCAAGTATATAAGCCTACCAAACAACATCTTTAAGCAATGAGGAAAAATTAGAAAAAGAAATGTACAATTGTATATACATTCGCTGAACTAATTGGTTTGTGATATGCTCAGACACATCATCCATTACGCGTGTGACAGCCAGCCAGCCAGTCACTATAAGCAAATGAATCTTCTTAAATGTTAAACTAGCGTCAAATGCAGGTCAAATAGATGTCAAACAGCCGCCAAATATCCGCCAAATACCAAATGTGCTTAACAAGAAGGCACAATAAACGATAAATTTTTCAGGTTCTTGAAATTTTAGGAGAGAGAAATTCTAAGCTTTTTGAAGAGACTATTATATATAAAGGTAAAATCATGGGTGCCAGAATTCCAAGAATGATAAGACAAGAGATCCTCGGACTGTGGCTCCAAGGTATCCCTAGGGATGAAAATGCCAAAATTAACCAGGTGAGTAATGGAACCGTAACCAACGTTATAAAAGAAGCTACCGTATACGACCCAGGATTACTTCTTATGCGTGAAGTCGCAGTGTTAATTCGAAAGGATGGTATGCAGCTCACAGAAGTTGCACATTCTATTAGGATCCACCGGGTTTTGCATAATCTGGGCTTAAATGATGAAGAAAAGGTAGAATCTTTTTTAGAAAACCTCAATACACACTGTTTTAAATCAGGACTAAAAGATGCTGAATTTATAGATAATATAAACCGCATTTCGTGTTTGTTATGTAATCTTAAGATAAACCTCAGCCAGCTTCCATCATATCTTCAACATAAGATAAAAGAGATTAATGATATTGAGCTCAAAGAGAAAATTGTGCTAAAGAAATATGGCGCAACTATGAAGGATCTAGAACAATACGGGAAAGATAAGCCTTTAATTGATAAAACTCATGCACTTGAAAACCAGCTTAATAATGTAACCAAGGAAAGAAATTCGCTGCAACAGAGAATTTCCAAAATGGAAACGGATAATTTCTTGCTAAATACTGCTTATGGTGTACCTGAATACGAACTTGATCTTGCAAATCGCAAACTAGACAAACCGATACATGCTGCAGAGTTATTAGATATAGCTAAAGAGATTTTTGAAAAACCTAGCAAACATATCGAAGCATTAAAATTAATGAGAGCAATATCAATGTGAGAAAAATAATTCTGAAAAGAATCCTTATTAACAAATAAAATGTCTGGACTCATTACATTATAAAAAGGCATAAGACTTGTTTGTCAAAAAGTGTCAGTACCGTTTTAAAAATAAGATTGCTGGTTACTTATGCCAGCTCCGTCATAGCTAGCAAGCTACGTCCGCCTAACTGTGTCAAGGCAAATCCTTTAGTAGCAAATATCTCCACCCCGGCGAACTGTGCATAAAAAAAGGTGGAATGGAACCATGGCCTAAATTAGATCTTCAAAATCCACCTAAAAGTCAATTAGAAAGAATGACTGAGGACATGCAACATATCAACAGTCCACTTGGTGCAGCAGGATATCTAACCTGTGGAATGCCATGTGCAAAGCTAGGATGATTAGATCGCCATACCAGCTGAGCTCGTTTGTATGTCACGCATTAATACCATTATCACTACTGCAGTAGCTATAATGTAACTGACTGCAAATGGTCTTAGTTTTCATAAGCCACTGAAGAAATATAACAATAAGAGGGTATTTACAAAAATGCTTTATATTTTGATTATAAGAACGCTTTAATCCAGAAAGTCTAAGGAGGTCGCATTACATTAAAATACAACATTTGAAGGTCATTATACTTCAAAACCAATGAAATTTACCTTCACCAGTAAAGTTCGGACTATGTCATACTGATCAAGTTACTACTGCAGCAAAAGTTTTTCATTAATTTGAGCATGTCTTGAATACAATAATACTGGCTGAGTATCGCCTGTAATAATTTGCCTATGGAAAGCTATAAAAGGATCCATGCAAAGCATGTTACACTGCATCTATATTCGAAGTCTTTATTATGATTGTCCTCATATCAAATTCTAGCTTTCCTAGACTTTTCGGTATAGAGACGCTAGTGAGGTATCAGTTTCTACATGTCGCAAGTGCGTATATACAAGAGTCAGAAAGCCCGCTGCAGACTCTATCGCTCTCAACTAGCAATCACGGCGTAAAGTATGATAACTATGCTGCATCTGGATGTGGACATATTGAATTAATAGATTGTCCTAACGGGACCGCTGTTAAAGCGGTGTCGTTAAACCCAGTTACAATAGATAGTAGCAGTGGGGCCAAGCTGCAATCAATAGCCTGCGCTCCGACGGCTGAATTTTGTAGCTTTACTCCTTCACAGGTAACATCACCGAAGACGCAATCCTCTCCATCACAACTGTATCGCCATTACAAGCTACTAATACTCCTACAATAGCTCCTCCGCAGACACAAAATGTACCTCCCGGTCCAGGAAATCCTGTATTGGCACATCCAGTAGGACCAAACACACCTGTTTGTCAAGTATCAGATCTTAAGCGTATACCATGGACGTATTATACCCATTGTGACGAATTGAATCCAGATGGAAGCTTACTGGCACATTGTGAAGTGAATTCAAAAATTGGCGGGGATATGGGATTTAATTCTGTATTTGTTTGTCAAGAGGCCCTTAATTGCGGTCATTACTGGAGACATCCGGATGGTAGCATGGTAGATGATAGTAATTAAATAGAAATCTGTTGGACCTGATCGGCTGTATATAATACACACGAACAGGGTAAACCAAACTTTATACCCTCCCTCACCTCAGCTCCTATTCCGCAAGGTCCTCCAAAGAATGGACCCACTGTGGCATGCTCTAATCCCGATGCTCCACATGAGGGAATAATATGTCCGCCTACGAGCTTTGGACCAGGTGGCAATGTAGTTACAGGCCCTACGCAATCTAATGGAAAACCTGTCGACATCTCTGGATCATCTTCTGGAAAAGGAGGTCCCATTGGAAATCCTACTGATCCCCAATCTTCTAATGGATGTCAGTCTGGAGAGTCTCCAGTAATAAGTGGTGCTTCGTTTATTCAGCCAGACACATATAGTATGAATTTGTTCGCAAATTCCAAAATTATATATGCTGTTGATAACATAGAGCATGACAACGATATCCATGTTTAGGACTATTCGTATCATTAGATTTGTATTTGCTAATTAACTGTCATGTGATCGCACCCTATAAATGGGGTTCAAGGGGGTTAGGTCCCTGCATGTAAAGGGGGTTCAATAATATTCCTTATTAGTGCTTCTGGAGTGAAAAATTAAATCGCCCATCATTCTTGAATACCAGTGCTATGTTAATAGACTGCCTAGGTTCTTTTGAAACGAAACTTAATGAATCCTTGGATCGAGAAATGACATATGGTTGTTTTTCAACAAACTCGATAAGTTTACCGTCTTCAGAAAGAGTCATTAAAGCAACTCTACGGTTCCTAATTGTGTTTCATATCTCTCGGGAATATTTTGTAAATTTATACTAAAAGGTCTATCCCTTTCATTCCTCATGTCTACGGTACCGACTACAAGAGCCAAGTCAAGTTCATTAATTACAAGATTGATTATAAACCCTTACTTAATGAATGCATTATATCAGTATTGATGATAATAAAAAATGCGAGAATAGGCTTACGCCTTTATTAGACGAGATTCAACTAGCATGCAAAGCTTGACTGTAAACCTATTGTTAGAGCAAAACTAAAGTATTATCTTAATAGCTATGAATTAAATTCCGCACTTACGATACTTCTGATGGATGGATGGATATTAGCCTGTTTGTTATGCAGTTATAATGGAGTATCGCTTAAGTAAAATACAGAATGTACATAGTAAACACACATTGTGTCTTTATCAAAACAATTCTTGTATTACTAGTTATTTTATTTGCAACTATATTTGTTAATTTTTGGGTTACAGTAGTAATAGCATTTCCATATAATGCCATTAAAAGTAACAGTAGCAGTAATCTACATAGTTCTAATTTAGGTATTGGCTCTTCTAGCGATAATAATAATTTATTAACATTACATAATATTACTAACGTTGTATCATTTACCGGTGAAGTTAATGTCGGTAACTTATCAAACCTTCGATCACCAAATCCTAGTGCAATAATAGATCAGGAAGAAGAATATCTTACCAGAAATTACACATCATATATTAATGCAAAGAAGCAAGCCGAATTGCTAAGACCTGATTATATACCCAATAACAGGGTTATTGAGATTCAGCGCCCTGGTCTGCCATTACTGGTACCTGATTCTAACAACAATAATTCTTCTTCTTCTTCTTCTGCTATCATCAAAGCACAGTTTCAGGGATTGTCACAAGTTTGTTGTATTCCTCCTGATATACAATTGGCTGTTAGTTCTAAATATGTGATGGAAACTGTAAATTCTGAAGCAGCAATATATACTAAAACAGGTAACCTAATAAATAAATTTGGATTAGAATTTCTGTTTAGTCTTCCATCAAGAGAGTCATCTGATAGTCATAGTATTACTGATCCCGTCTTGTTGTTTGACAGTGCTACAAATAACACTCAATCAAATAGCCACAACAATAGCAATAGTAACGACGACAATAGAAGATGGTTTGCATCAATATCAGATGTAACAACACATAGCATACGTATTGCAGTATCTAAAACTAACGATCCGACGGGGGTTTGGAGAATATATAACTTTCCATTTGAAAGTTTGCCAAATAATTGTTCAGATCAACCCTTCATTGCAGTAAGTGATGATAAGCTAGCAATTGGTGTTAACACCTGGAGTAATAATTGTGATTGGTCAAGTAATAACAATAATCTTATATCGTCACCAAAATTCAGAGGAGTTCAATTCGTTATTGCAGATAAAAATGATTTGCTTGCTGAACAACAATTAGCACATATTAAATCAATGCAATCAGTTCCTAATACAAAGTACTTTTCATTGCGGCCTGCCTTAAATCTATCACCTACAACAGCATTATTTTTAGTCACAGCTGATGATTTTAATCATGATAAAATGCAAATTTTGGCTATTGATGGTCAAATATCTAATTTGCATATCAAAGCCATTTCTGGCAATATTCATCCTACTGATATATCTCCTGATGGCATTCAACCAATAACATCTTCAACCAATAACAACAATAATAACGATGATGATATATGGCAAAAGAATATACAGCAACAACAAGTGCTTGCCGTAATCAAGGAAAAACATCCAGAATACTTTGTGCATACAGGAGATGCAAGAGTCCAAAGTCCAATTTGGTATCAAGGAAAGCTTTGGGTTGCATTAAATGTTGGATGTTATATTAATGGCGATACTCAAACTAGATCCTGTATTCGTATAATAGAATTTGATACAAACACTTCCAAAGTACTACAAGACTTTGATATTGGTCATTTAGGTGCTTCACTATACTATCCAGCGTTATCAATAGATAAATCTGGAAATAATATAGGAATTATCTTTGGTTATTCTTCTCCTCACACTTATCCAAGCCTATTAATTGCCTCCGGGGTAGTCAAAAATGATACTATTCTCAATACTTTGAAGTATTTTCAATTCCTAAAGAATGGAACTGCAAACTCGTTATCTACTAGATATGGAGACTACTTTTCAGCAGTGATGGATCCGTCTGAACCAAATAGTATATGGGTAGCAGGACAGCATAATTACTATTCACCATCATCTTCTGCACTATTGTGGTCAACTTACATAGGTAAAATAACTATGGACAGAAGTTGACTTTGACGTAGAATAAATAGAATATATTTTTTGGACTTGGGCCATTCCATACAAGGTGATACCAATGTATTTAAATTATGCAACAGAAAGATCTTATGTAGCATGTATAATGCATATAAATAGGGCACCATTTCGACAACTGACGCGGAGTAGCTTTGGCTAATACAGACATTGCTAGTACTGTTGAAAGAAGAGCGCTTGTACTCAATATTGTGTTCTTTATCACTAGAAGAACCTTTCTGAGCATTTTATTTAAATATTGGTAGTTAACTCGACTAAGTTTTTATTCAGTGATGTAATCGACAAAAATAGTTTGAGCAAAAGTCTGAGAGATGTAGGTGTTGGAATTTTGATAGTAGTATGGCGTTACTGTTTGGTTCTTATGCTCAATTTGTCAATTGTTATTATTAATCAAGTAATAGCAAAAACACACTAAATGTACCCTCATCCAAGATCAGTAATATGGATATCAATATCGAGGCAATAAAGTGATAATTATAACATGACTCAATCCTTTCACGTTGCTTATGAGATGTTTATCAATAATTCACATGTTCTAACTCAAAGTTATCAACAAGAGGTTCGCAAATAGCAATCAAAGCAATATGACAACAAGACAAGGGTTTTAATTACTGACAAGTATTTGCCGCAATTTCAAAAACTAGTTAGTGGAGCACAACAACAAGCTTTGCAACATACTACTGTAAAATATTTATACTTATTTAAGATCACTTCAATCCGAAATTGGAAGCTACATGCACTTTCAAAACTTTTTGGTTACGGGAAACAAAAGCAGAAGATGATACACCAATACAACTTTTGTCCAATGTATTAATGTTTGAGGTTGAATCCTTTGCCGATATTAATAATAGA
>DATFDI010000081.1:0-20570 GCA_035252175.1 Nitrososphaeraceae archaeon | reverse complement strand
GGTAATTATACCTGCAGCGATTAATCTTCTAACTCTCAAATGTACTGTGGCATCAGATATGCCAATTTGTTTGGCTATTTCAACAAAAGTTGTTGATGAATCCTTACTTAGAATATCAATTATACGAAGATTAATATCATCCAACAGTCCATCAAGGTCATTAATCTCCAAAGTTAATCTACTGGTACAAAACGACGCTTATATATATATTTATTATATAATTTTTTCTTTGCATTTAAGTAATAACTTTTTTTGGTAAATGATAATTATTCTTTCCAATAATTTAGAAAATTCTTATTTGCAACTGAAAAAGATATACTCGCCACAATGGGACAAAGGCAGCGATGGTTTGTTAAGATCAACCTTTTATTCCGAAAGTCGGTCTAAAGTTGCCAAGTGCGGCTTAACTATTTCGGACAATGATTTGCTTTTCGCATGTCCTCAAAAAAACCTAATACTTGCTATCATATGAAGAGCTGTCTGCTCGTCTCATGCTATCCATTTCTTTTTCTACTAGCTCAGCCATACTATCAAGTTCCTCTAATTGTCCGAAATTCTGGAAGGTTAATTTGCCTAACAATTGTAGGACACTTTTGGCAGATCGATACTGGGGTATCTGGGGTTCATTTATTTCACCATATAATCCAATACCCTTGATATTATTCATTTTTGCAAAACCCAATATAAGTCCATTGAAGCCCGTAATTAAGGATGATTGTGGGGTTGTCTCTATGCCCAATCGCTTTATTTGCTCGGTTAATTCCTGCGAGGTAGTTGTTATAAATGTTCTTGGCTGCTTATCTATGCGTCTGCTTGTGTGAAATGCACCTAAAGTATAAATCAATTGTACAGAGTACAATTTAGCAATGGCCATCACGTCTCCACACAGCTCATAGAGTTCTGCATTTGTTTGAGGCTGCCCAACGCCACCACCAAATCCTATTATACCTTTTCCATACCGGTATTCCCATTTTTCTGGTTGAAAATCAATGTACCCACCTTTATCTATAACATAGTTTGGATATGGCGGAGAGATATATCTGAACAGATGTGTCTTAAGATTCTTATTTATAAAATCGAGTACTATGCTTCCTACGTTGCCCATATCCTGCATTGCAGCAACAATTATGGGTCTAGTGAGTTCAGGCCTTTCAACGTCAACGAAGTGCATGCATATATGATCGCATGTTAAGAATAAAAAAGTATTTTATTTCGCCTCATTTGACTCCATTATTAGCAAATATCATTATTAATTTGTCCGATAACTGTTTCATATCGAAAATATATTATTTAAAATTCTGTAGCCGTAGTACAGGTGAAGCTCACTGGATAGATTCTAATTTACCACGACACTTGGCCTAATTAGTATTATGAAATTCTTATTTGATTGATAATTTATACCGTATTTTCAGTAAATCAGGTCATCATATCATAATCACTTTGACAATGGAGATATGGCGAATACTTTTTAGCTTGACAGTATTCTGATGTATAGTGCAGCCTTAAAAAAACAGATTGCTGTAATAATAATCTACCACAACCTATTTCGATTTTAACCACAGCTCTATAGCCTCAGATATTGCATTTGTAAGATTCCCTTTTTTCATACCGTAACGTCTGAATACTCCCTCTCTAAACCTTTTCTCCAGCTCATCATCCAAAGCAACAAGAATTTTTCCCATATCTATTCTACCGCAGTAATTGACATATGTATGTATGTATATATAGTTAAATCCTTTTTCTTGAAGCATATTTGTTCAAATATCCAGCCCGTACTTTATCGGCAATAATGAATCTCCACATCTTGTCTGTACCCTTGCTTATCCCTATTCTACCAGTTTCGATTATTAGAGGCGGATTCAATCCATATTCTACATGCAGTTCGCTATTCGGATCCGTGAGATCATAACCGTTAAGTGACCGATCAATATTCAATGCCTGGGAAAGTTTGCCCGGGCCAGAAGCTAGGGCTAAGATGTTATCAGTTTTACGGAACGCCTTCATATCCTCAATACCTTCTAGAGGCTGCAGCGCCCTTATGAGTACAGCGCCAGCTTTGACCTTGCTTGAGCGTGCAGAGATATTTACACAAAATTGGCTTCCATATGTAAAGTAAATATATGCTCGTCCGACGTCTCCGAACATTGCTGAGTTTCTGAATGTCATGCCCCTATAGGCATGGCTAGCAGGATCATTAGTAAAACCATATGCTTCTGTTTCAACAATTATACCAGATATCCTCTTGACTGTACTTGACGCACATCCTAATAGACGCACTAGAATATTGCCTAACAAATCTCTAGCGACGACTGCTGTTGGCCTATCATAGAACTCTGTACTTATACAGCTCAAACTGAATCATCTTTCTTCTTCGCTTACCAACAAGGTTGAATTTGTGTCTTTTCACGAGATGCTTTAACCATTGACCTGCAAGTGACTCAATAATCATTGGAGCCTTTTAGTAATTAGTTGAGAATCGACGATCATATAAAGAACAGTCTGTACTGATTCAACATTACTTTAATATATAAACTTGCAGGAAATATTATTATCCAATGGATGCAAGAAATATTGGCTTAAGAAATATTGAGGTCGCCGATACTAAGATCTGTTCTATTGATGGGGAACAGGGTAAATTAATCTACCGTGGTTATGATATTTTAGATCTAGTTAATCTATCTACATTTGAAGAAACGACATATTTGTTGTTATTTGGGGAACTTCCAAGTGTTGAAGAGCTAGCAGAATTTTCGCATAGATTGCGTATAGCCCGGCGTTTACCTGAATCAGTGATTAAGAATTTAAAAAATCGACCGAGGGATGCCCGACCTATGGATGTGCTTCAATCATGTATCTCGGAGCTTGCTCATTATGATGCAAATATGGACGAAGACACAAGAGAGTCCAACGTTGGACGAGCAATTGCTCTTATTTCAAAGATCCCTACGATTATAGCATCGTGGGAAAGAATTCGAAATGGGCAGCACATTGTTGAACCAAACGAAGAGACGTCACATGCTTCAAATTTTTTGTACATGCTTAGAGGAGCTAATCCAATTCCCCAAGAGTCGAAGATATTTGATATTTCTCTTATCTTACATGCTGAACATAGCTTCAATGCATCGACCTTTGCTGCCAGAGAAATTGCGTCGACTAGAGCTCATATGTATGCTTGTATAGGTGGAGCTATTGGGGCATTATCTGGTGAGTTACATGGGGGAGCAAACATTCAGGTAATGAAGATGCTTCTTGAAATTGGCGATATTGACAGGGTAGAAGATTGGGTAACAAATAGGCTAAAGCAAGGTAGTAGGATTATGGGCATGGGTCATGCTGTATACAGAACCACAGATCCTCGCGCGGAGGTGTTATTCAGATTATCAAGAGAGCTTTCAAAAGAAAAAGGGACAAAATGGTTCGGGATGACAGAACGTGTTGAAAAAGCAACCAAAAACTATATGCTTAAACAGAAAAACCAACGCATTTATCCAAATGTTGATCTCTACAGTGCATCATTGTATTACAGCATGGGCATTCCGATGGATCTAAATACTCCCATATTCGCGATCTCGAGAATATCAGGATGGTCTGCCCACGTGATAGAAGAAAAGTTTGCAGAGGCTGCTCCTAGGCCGGCACTCTATCGGCCGCAGGCCGTATATGTTGGAAGGTATTGCGGCCCTATGGGCTGTGAATACACACCGATCAAAGATAGACATGAGAGCTCGCAACTGTCGGTTTGATAGAACGACTCAAACTTGCATCCACCATAAGTTATAGATGATAATCGACTAAAGATGGTAGAAAACTTTGGTTAAGTAAGAAGTATTATGTTATAGTCGATTTTGGTAATACGCATCAGCAAGAACAAGTAACGATTATTGTATTTATCCATATTTCGGTGGGCCTAGCGTTATTTTTTCACCGTGCTACGATACCTGAATTTGTCAAGTTTTATTAATTCATTGTAAGAACCAAATTGGGTTGCATCTGCTTTATCTAAATCAGATTCATGCTCTGTTTCTCCATCATATACTTTAAGCAATCGATATATTGTTGATCGTTGCGCTGGGACTCTGCCCGATGATCTAATTATTGATTGTAGATCTTTTGGTTTTACCATCTGTCCGTATTGTGAGCCAGCTGCATTGGAAATACTTTCGTTCATCAATGTGCCTCCCAGGTCATTGGCACCAGCTGCTAATAGTATTTGAGACATTCTCATTCCCTCCTTTACCCATGAGACTTGCAAGTTTTTGATATGATTATTCAACATAATACGGGAAACAGCATGTACCTTAATTATCTCGTTACCGGTCGCTCCCGCTCGTACATGTGGTATCTTTTCATTATTATATATCGGTGCCTCAGTGTGTACAAAACTTAAGGGTACAAATTCTGTGAAACCATGTGTTTCACTCTGTATTTTTCTTATCAATGCTAAATGATTTGCTTGATGTACGGAATTCTCAATATGACCATACATAATAGTGGATGTAGTCGGAATACTAAGTGAATGTGCAATTTTGACGATCCTTATCCAATCTTCTGCACTTATTCTACCAGGAGATATAATGTCTCGTATGTTCTGATCCAGGATTTCTGCTGCTGTCCCAGGTAGGCTCCCTACGCCAGCGTCTTTCAGCATTTTTAGATATTCTTCAACTGGAATTTCTGATCTGACTGAGCCATAGAGAACCTCTTCAGGAGAAAACGCATGAATATGGATATCTGGTAATTCCTTCTTTACAGAATTACAAATATCTATATAAAAATAGCCATCCATTTTTGGAGGTAGCCCAGCTTGAATACAGATTTCAGTTGCACCAAGTCTTGAGGCCTCTTTCGCTCTTCTTATAATCTCTTCCATAGGCAGAAAATAGCCTTCATCTGTACGATAGTCGCGGCTAAATGCACAAAACCCACAGCGTTTGATACAAACGTTACTGAAATTGATATTTCGATTTATAACATATGTCACAGTATCCCCAACTGCCTGTCTACGTAGTTCGTCTGCTACGAGTATGACTAGGTTCATCTCTATTCCATTGCTATCCAAAAGCTCTACTGCATGTTCTATTGATATATCTTTGCCACCTATTGCACGGTCTAATGCTTCAGCAACAATCGGGTCCGCTTTTTTCAGGACAGAATCTAGATTTAACTGCATTTAATATAATCCTCCTTAACAAGTCCAGTCGTAGGATCTGATAATAACTCAATGTAATTTCTCAGTTTTGCAGATATAAAACCTGCTTTTTTATCTAGAAATTCTGGATACACTGGTAACCGCGCTCTAAGTTCGTGACTTTTGCTGATTGTGGTACAATTCACGGATTGGATACTTGGCCATGAGAATTCAGGATTGACATGATCAATAGTTATAGGTGAGATACCGCCCCAGTCATTAATGCCAGCGTCGATATAACTACCGAAAATATTAGGAGTGAGATTCGGGGGAACTTGAATGTTCATTTCAGGCATAATGATCCTAGCCATAGCAACTGCTTTAAGAAAGTAGCTGTGAGATGGAGGGATTGAATTTGCCATATTTGTGTTGGGTTTGGGATTGAAGTTTTGCATTATGACTTCTTGGATATGACCATATTTTTGGTGAATCTCTTTAATTAGAAATAAAGAGTCTACAATCTCCTTTGGGGTTTCTCCTATTCCAACAAGCAATCCTGTCGTAGTAGGAATTTTAAGCTCTCCTGTATTTTGAAGGGTCCTCAGCCTAACTTTCGGGTTTTTGCTTGGAGCATTTTCATGTGGCATACCCGTTGATACAAGTCGCTCACTAGAGGATTCAAGCATAGCACCTATGCTGACATTCGTGTCTTTTAAAGTCGATATTTCTTTTTTTGTCAAACTTCCAGCATTAGTATGGGGAAGCAACCCTGTCCGTTGAAGTACCTTTTCGCTTATTTGTGTTATATACTCTATAGTAGAGGAGTATCCAATAGATCTCAGCCATTGTTTTGCCTCTGAGTATCTTTGTTCTGGTCTTTCACCAGTTACAAATAATGCTTCGGTACATCTATTTCTTTTGCCATTGTATGCGAGACTAAGAACGTGTTCTGGAAGCATCATTGAGGCTAACTTATCAAATGGTTCTTTTTTATATGTGCAATAACTGCATGTATCACGACATAAATTCACAAGGTTTATGAACACTTTACGAGAATACGTAACTACAAGCCCTTTTCTTCTATTTCTTATCTTTTTTGCGGTGTCAATTACGATACCGTCGCAGTTATCTGAGTTCATTATCTCATAAGCCTGCTCTTTTGATATGTTTTTTCCATCCAAACACCTATCCAGGCTTTCCTGGAATGTGCTATTAATCGGGGCCTTTAGCATATCAGAGATCTTTATTCCTAGACATTAAGTCAGGCCATTGTTAATAAATAGTTACACTATATTTAATTAGTACTTGCTGCGTCGTGGACCGTTTTATGATAAGATCTTTAGGATGCAACTGACAAATCTTGGTCTGTCAAAAAAGTCCTTCAACACAGGTTTCGAGATAAGACTGCAATTGAAAATTTCCTTGTGTGACTATATATTATCCCACGATCTCTTCCTGTTAATAACTTACCTGTATCGTATATTGACCATAGTTGCCTGAAAGTTTAGTTAAATAACATACCAGATAATCCTCTCGATAGTTATCTCACTATAGAGGGTGTTGATTTTGATGAACAGTATATCTCCTATCGCGCCAATTAACAGATCCTCCCTTTTTGGCGCTCAGAATTGAGGAAATAAAACAAACTGAAATAATTGCAGCACTTAGAGGAGAAGCTAACGCATAAATTGGATTCTGGAACACACCGAGTTTGGATTGTATGGCGTTTGCTAAAATTATAATACAGACTGCTACTAAATTGATATTAAATAAAAGCTGGCTCATAAGATCATTGGATAGTATGCATTGAGGTGCTGAATAAGCTAGTAAAAGGAATGGTTCTAACAATAAGAAAAATACTGCAACAGTCATCATCGTAGCGCCAATTTTATTTTGACTGTGAATTGAAATCATTAGCCTTCGTAGTCCATGCCAAAGAGTTTCAAAATCTCTAGACCACATTGCATCTATGAATCGTTCACCACGAACCATCTTCATTCTGAATTTCTGTTCCTTTACCATACGCCCTAATGCACCATCTTCTACAAGTTCATGTTTTACAACCTTATGAGTACCTATTGTC
This sequence comes from Nitrososphaeraceae archaeon, assembly GCA_035252175.1. Lineage (GTDB taxonomy): Archaea > Thermoproteota > Nitrososphaeria > Nitrososphaerales > Nitrososphaeraceae > JAFAQB01. The sequence continues at coordinate 13,359 of DATFDI010000081.1, read as the reverse complement.
TCATAAGTCTCACGAGTTATCATGTAAAAGCTGCCGAAAAAATAACCAGTCTTGGTTTTGGGATTATTTACACGCAATGGTGAAAATCTACTATGTAGAAAATTTGAAAGCATAGGTAATGTGATTTTCGTCCATATATCCATGCACAGAAGTTTCGGTATTGCAGTAATTGCATCAAGTTTATCGAGTACAATATGACGTAGAGCCAACGACATTACATAAGGCGAATGCATGGTATCAGCATCCGTAAATAGCAACACATCTCCTGTTGCTTTCATATAACCCTCATGACAAGCCCAATTTTTTCCCACCCATGTCTGTGGTTTTGGTCTGGCGCTAACTGCAACTATGCAAGAGTGTCTTTTTGCATATTCATGAATTATATCATTAGTTTTATCGCTTGACGAATCATTAACTGCTATAATTTCAAAGTTGGGATAATCCTGCGCCAACAGGCTTTCAAGACATTTTGCGATATATTTCTCTTCGTTACGTGCAGGAAGAATCACACTTATTTTAGGAGTGTTAGTAATTGCATTCTTATCAACAGACTCTATGGTAGGAGATCGTTTAAAAGACTTTATCATATATCCCATAAAGTAAAGCCATGTTCCTAAAACTCCAAACCCTGTTGCAATCAAAAAAGCATTGATTATTGTGACCCACATGTGAAACATGATGTCATAAAGTATATGCGTATTTTAATATTCGACCTATGCAGATAATTAAGCTGCAGCTGTATTTGCAATTCTTGTTAGCGCGTCTTCTGTTCCTTGCCTAATGTGTTTCCTAATCATCATTGCAAACACTTTTTTAAATCCTGAAATCCGGAGATTCCAAACAACATCTATTTTTGTTTTATCTGCGCCATTTGAATTTACTATGATATTCTTCTCTGTTCCTCTCATGATGCCATCAAATATATTTGCTTTCACTGATTTTTTGGGATCTAAGACAACGAGCTCTCTACATTTAGATTCCCTAAAGGCTATCACTATCTCTCTTTCCACCGTGTTTCCGTCTTTGTGAATATTTTTGACAGATTTGGTGCCATGCCAATAGCTGGGCTCGTTATCAATGTCTGATATTATACCCCATACTTTATCCAAAGATGCAGGTATCTCACGTGAAACCTTGATGCTTACCATAGTCTAATGTATCTTTTTGTGTTATATATGTGTGGAGAAATGTTTTCAAGCAATATCTATCTGTATTACACGGACCACGAACGGGGAGGATCATAATATAATATTTTGCTTCTGTTACAGCTTATTCGATCAATCCGCATTTTCGCAAACAACTGAAAGAAACAAATGATTATCATCTTGACTAGAAACTAAACGACACGATCAAATTGCGATAATCGATTCACAAAAATCCTTTTAATCAGTATAATGTCATTAATTTGTGGACACGTCAGAAAAGGAAGGACAATTTATTACATATGAAGAGTTTCTAAAGGTTCACCTAAGGATCGGTAAGGTGATTCAAGCTGAGCGTATTCCAGGGATGAAAAAAATCCTAAAAGTAATCGTAGATATTGGAGAAGAACAAAGGAATTTAGCTGTAGGAGCTGCACTTCATTACAACGCAGAGGAACTAGTTGGTAGATTGGTAGTAATTTGCACAAATCTTGAAGCTAAAAAAATAGGTGGTGTAGTTTCAAATGGGATGTTGCTTGCTGCTGACGGGCCTGAGGGAAGGCCGGTATTTCTAACTATTACCGAAGAGGTCCCTACCGGATCTATTGTACACTAGCTTAGTAACGCGAGATTTTGAATTGCACCGTCATCAAATTTGTTTGCTTATAGATGTAGATTCTTGTGCGAATGCAGAAACAAATTTCAGTAATTACGGCAATGTGCTTCGCGTACTAGTGTCTACCTCCAATATAGGAAATTAGTTAGTTAGTTGTTTTCATAGATAGTTAAAGTATTATTTTCAGACTGCGTAGTTTATCCAGTAATCATACCAGTATTCCATTAATTTTCTGCATAAATGCTAAAATTGCTGTATAATCATAGTCTGAAAAGCCGCTATTATGTGCCGCTTGGTATATTTGCTGAGCAACACCTGCCAAAGGCATAGATACTCCTGTACATTGTGCAGTGGTTACAACCAATTCAAGGTCTTTTAACATATTTTTAAGGTGGAATGAAGGATCAAAACTATTATTTACCATTTTTGGGCCTTTAACTTCGCTTAGCCCAGTCTTAAAATAGGTAGAATTTAGGATTTTGATAAAAATTTCTGGATCGATGCCACAGGCCTTCACTAATGTTATACCTTCCGACAGTGCACTTGCTATTAAGGCAATATTCAAATTTAATGCCAGCTTGATGGCGTTAGCAGAGCCGTCTACATCTCCCATATAAAATATTGAGCTGGCCACAGTATCAATGATAGGTCTCGCCCTTTCGAAGGCTTCTTTATTTCCGGCAACTATCGATACCAGTTTACCATCCCGCACAGCCGCTGGCCCGCCGATCAGAGGCATCCCCAGCATTTCAATTTCGTTTCTTCTGAGGGCTTCTGCGTTAAACTTTGATTGTTCAGGTGAAATTGTGCTTGAATCCGCGACTACAATGTCTTTACGGTTGGCAGCAATAATTCCATCGGTTGCGAAGCATATTTTTTTTACCGCTTCAAAATTGCTAACACATATTAAGATAAAATCACATTCTTCAGCAAGTGCTGCCGGGCTCCTTGCTATCCGGACACCGAGTTTTTCAAACTGCTTTGTTTTTTCTTTGCTACGATTATAGATTGAGATGTGGTAACCGGCGTTAATCAATTTCGTCGCCAATTGTGATCCCATTAATCCAAGTCCCAGCACTCCAACCTGTATGTTCAAATCAGGATAAAAATAAAAAAGGGCTCATAAAAATCGTGGGTATATATTATTCGGAGCTAACAAGGTCAATAATCTTAGATCTTGTGAATGGGACTGGTGTGAATAGGTCATTCATAATGATAATGCGTCTTAATGTATTCAACTAATCTAATCGCATCTTTCTCTTTAAGGCTTAGTCTGTTGCGATGTATATAGGCGCGAAAAGAGTCTAAATCGTGTCCGAGTTCTGGATGCATATCCTTTGTTTTATCTAAAATATCGTTATAGTTCCTATAAGGAAAATAAACATTCTTGGCAACTCTCGCAATAATTTTTTTTGTTATTGTATCAATGATTCCTTTTCTTTCGGCAATAAACAGATTAAATCTGATATCTATCATGGCTTCTGATTGCAGTGATTGTGCATCTTCTGTGAAAGTAACTGCCACTTCATCATCAGCATGTATTGTACCATTCTTATACAGTTCAAAAATTTTTCCTACCCCAATCATGCCGAATTTTTCGAGCTCCACCGCTCTCAACGCTCCCAGGCTAGCTGATCCAATAACAACGGTATTTTTTCTCATGATTAGTTGATAAACCTCTATTGGCGATGGCGGGTAATCTTGCAAAAAGTATCCATCGACCAAACCAACAACAGTTAAGACATTCGTCTGTGTAGCAAATTTTAAAAAATCTCCCTTTTTTGCCGGAGGTCTATAGTCTGCATCTAGAATTTCCCTAGCTTTTTCATGCGTAAGACTTGGTCCCAGAAAAATTATAGGTTTATTCATATTTGAAGAACCTCCTTGCTCTTGGGCCTATCATAGATTTTGTGATTTTAAACGTCTCTAAACCAGGTACTATTGATCGAACTACTGGTATCCCAATTTTTGCGACTGTTAAATTAATTACTATGGCAGTTGTTAATCGCACTTTTTTTAGGTGTTCTAGGATCAATCTAATATCATCGAGTATATCTTCGTTGACAAACGTCTTGACGTCTGAGAATTTAATAGTTTTAGTCGATGACATAAATTGCCAGGCACGTTTGTCTGTGCTATTATTTTCTCCGTAATTGATTTTTCGCAGATCATCTCTTGCTCCATGAATGTTGGCTACTCGTGTCTGAGACACCTCAGTTATAGCTCGCAACAAGGCTATCCTTGAATCTGGATGTGTGCCATGACCTTCTGCAAGATATCCGTAATTGTGTGTTACCCATTCTACACTGCTTGCATTGAATGTAGGAATGCCTATGTCTGAAGTAATATCCTTTACAATTAATGGAATACCGGCTTTTGCGAATCTGTTAACTATAAATTTTGCAGGTTCGAAATCTATTTCTGATATATCGACATCGGGAAATACACTAGGATCATCCTTAAAATTATCATTATTAATCCTTGGTAATGAATAGCCCTTTGCTCTTAAAGACTCTAAAATATGTTTTAAGAAATTGAATGGTATAGCACTAGCACGTAACTCAGCCAAGCTCGTAGCATCTCGCTCAATTACTTCACACAGAGAGTGACAAATTGCTTCTTCTAGTACATTGCCAGAGGCCAGCCCATTTGTATGATGAAAAGCAAATGGATTTACTGATGGAGAAGTTGGAGAATACCTGAATAATGCAAGTGCGGCAGGGACCATGATCTGTTCTTCAGTAAAAAGGTCATAGCCTTGTAGATAATCCATTAACATATCATCGTTATACTGAAACCTTAGGGGTTCTATGATCTCATGCGGATGCAATACCCTAGATGCCTTTGACAATTGGTGATAACTTCCTTGGACGAAATTCCTGGGCCCCCCACTTGGCAGTGAACAGTATCTTTCAATACTTTCCATTAATGCACTTGCTTTTGCATGTGCCTTAGTTGGGCCTTTTCCACTGTAAACCCAAATGTAATCTTCGGTACCCGGTAAGATCGCAGAGTAATTCGGCACATTTAGTATATCCATATGTGTTATATCCGCAATTCTTGTTAGGCCTATCTTTTGACATACCGGCACTATGTGCTGAAGTGTCTGATCTACAGGCTTTATTCTTGAAGTTCCGCCCGTGCTCCATTTTCGTGTACTCCTAAGGGGAAATGAGACTGTCTCCACGAAGAGAATGCTCAAATTATTTCATATCAAGTTTACGAAGCAAACATAGGATTATATATTAGCATCTGCATTGGTGCTTCAGTTTGAATCAAGTTCAGAAGGACGCAGAGGTCATTAGTGAAGTCCTGCTTAGAGCAAGCAGCGAACCAGAGTTCAGGAATTCGCTAATTAAGGATCCCTCCAAGTTCTTAGAGCAGTACAATATCTCACCTGAGGCCAAATCTATTATCAGAAATAGCATTAGCGATCTTTTGCAATAGTGCTGCAAGTATAATGTAGATGCTGTAACGGCCCTTAAAATGTCTAGCAATGAGATAGTTTAGAGCAATAAAACAGCGTTAGAATGTTCGATTACAGGATTATGCGTTAGTATCGAATAGACTAGACATAAATCTATCATAGTATTATTGTATTTATATGCATCAAGGCCTTCAGCAATTATTTCCTACTTCCATGGATGCTTGTAAATATGAGAGCCCACTATCACCGATATATTGGAATGCTTTGCAAGTCCATGAGGCTCGCTAGGGCTTTCTTTTGGGACCTTCTTCTGACATGGCTCTAATCTCTTCAGGCGTAGGCTCAGTTTCTCTTTCAAATTTGCCGCTTACCAGCCCACTTGGAGCATCAATCCATAGCGCGCTACCATCATAGTGAGTGATGTAGGACTTAGGAATGTAGTAATGTCGTATCTTTACATCGCCTTCTCTTACTACAATGAATTCATTCCCTACGGTTTCGACATCTCCAATGTCTCGGTTGTCAGTGGTTCTAACATGCTTATAGATTACCTCTTCCCAAGGAATACTTAGTGTCTCTCCAGAAGATTCAGATTTTAAGTCCACCCCTGGTTCTTTTGCCATAAATGGTATGCCATGAGAAAATTGTGGATAAGTGGATTCCATTTTTCTTCTTTGTTCTTCGTATTCCTGCGTTTTGAATTCTGAGTCAGATGGAGGGCTATCGCGCTCATAGCGGTCCTTTATTTCGTCTTTTTTAAGTGAGCTATGTAGCTTATGGCCGTCAAATCCCTGGATATAGTATTTTGGAATGTAGTAATGTTTTTTGCTCACGTGGCCTTCTTTTACCTCGAGATAATTAGCAGATATGCTCTCTACCTTGCCGACGTCTTTATTGTCACTTGATTTAACCTCTTTATCGATTACATTTTCCCATGGGAGCCCTACCATATCCTCAGACGCAGTTGTCTGCGCGCTCGATGGTGCCGATGATGACTGTGTGGCTGTGTTGTATCGTGGAATATTGCTCTCAAAATCTGGATATTGGTTTATCACATTAGCTCTTCTTTGGCTATACTCTGGACTCTCAAATTCTGATGGATCAGGTGCCTTTTCCTTCTCAAATTTTTGTTTTATTTCATCTTTTGTCAGCGAAACCCAGAGATTGTCCCCATCATATCCTTGTATGTGATATTTTGGAATAAAATAATAATTCTTTGACAATGTCCCTTCTTTGGTTTGTATATATTCTTTAGTTACAGATTGAACTTTGCCTAAATCTTTATCATCACTGGATTTAACCTTCTTATCAATAGCATTATCCCATGAAATTATGTCAGACATGTCTATTTGACCTATATTACAGGCTATATTATATAATTTATCGGTTTTGGTCTAATCTTAGGGGACTTGGGCTTACAGAATTATTTGATTGGCTCTTACATATGACATTACAGCAATTTTTCGATTTATGCCGACTATGAATCGATGCAACTAGGAAAGAGAAATAAGTTACAATTAAGCGACTTTCGCTGTAAAACTTACAGCATTAGCAGGTATATTTCCTGACTTGATATTAGTAATCTGAATTGTTATCCCGCCAGTATAATTGGTATTATCGAATATGACCCTTTGAACTCCTCTGCCTCCAGTTACTGGCTGATTCAGTTTTTTCCATAACACTTGTCCGTGATCCGAATAAATCGTTATATCATAACTATCTATAGGAACAGTCGTTTGGATAATGGATGGGGTGGGAACCTGGTTGACACTTGCACCAACTGGGCTCTCGCTCTTTATACTACTCTCTTTTTGCGGAACTGTTTTTCCGGTTGGCAGTGGAGCACTAGCGTTTAGAAAATCTATTTCCATCTCAAATCCTTGTTTTGGAATGGTAGGCGAAGGTTTAGCGTTACCAGAAGGCATAGCATTACTACCTTGACTGGTCAAAGCATTCCACATTATCTGTATTCGATAGTTTCCTTTATCAGAAATCTTCTCCAAGATCATTCCTTGACCTCCCTGATATTGGTTGGTCGTACTGGCACCAACACCAGAACTACTACTTTGTGCTAGAACGGATGGATATGATAAGACCAAAGAACAGACTAGTACGCCTGAAATCAAAGATAAGAGCACTATATATCTCTGAATTTTAACAGAATAAAATAGTTGATTTCTTTCAACATGGGATAGATTTATTGACATATAATTAGTAAAGGCTCTTATCATTTATATTTATAGTCATAACGTCATGTTACTATTTAGACCTTTGTACTCCATGTATCACAACGCCCGAACACACTTTTAGGTTAACAATATATGTTGTCATTAATTAGTTGAATCTTAATATTATTTTATACCCCGCCTCTGACTCACACTTAATCATTGGTAGCCATACACTTAAGTGTACTCCTCCTAGTGCACTCTCTATAACGGGGTGCCTGCTTTTCGACACACCTTGTCAAACTAGGAGTAATTATGATTATCCTAGTCATCCAATAAGCATGCGAGTTCGGCAATGATCTATGAATCATCCTGAGATAAAAATTCATCTAGTTTGGTAGCAGCTTAGATATGTTTAATTCAAAAGCTGTAACTGGCACTCTCAATTTGAAATTATCTATTGCAAAAGGAGTAATCTCGCCTAAGATGCCTACGGATTCATCATCCACAATGATGCTTGCACATCTTCCATTAATGAAAATCGGATGAGTAGCGACTTTAGTGGAAACAGATTTGCCAAAGCTTAGCTTTAATAATGTCTGCATTATGGATTTCCCTTCTGTGTAGTCTGCAGCATTATGCGCGACTACCGCACCGAGGCTCCAATACTCATTGATATTCTGACTCCATTGGAAAATTTTGCCAATTTCGAAGAGTCTTTGAGGATACTGCTCATGAATGTTGCGCGATAGCGATTTAAGAAGCGAAGGTATCAGCATATCCCTTAGCACCTCGTGTTCCCTACTCTTTGTAGATATGACCGAAGGTACCTTTTCTGGTTCCCCTCTACCCGGCAAACTATATTGAATTTTCTTGCTGACAAGACTAAAATTGACAATTTCAAGCATTTGCAGACCCACCATTGTATTTCTCATTATGTTAATGTAAGCAGAAGTCATCTCCTTCTGTCCCACCAGTCTGGTATGCGGGATACTGGGTTTGAGGTTAAATATACCATAACCTATGGCGACTTCTTCCGCTATGTCTACATAATTAAGAATATCAATCCTATATCTTGGGATACAACACTGAATGAGTTGGTTGTTTGTTGTTTGTTTAGCATCGAGTCTGCTTTTTTTCAAACATCCAATAATTTCACGTACTTGAACGTCTAGTCCAAGTAGTAGATTGATATCAGAGACATCAGCATCGATATGTGAAACATCCATTCTTGGTGTATATGCATTTCCATCGAAATTATTTATCGGAACGATCTGAAGTTCAAAACCGGCATCATATAATGTAATTGCTAAGATAGCCAGTATATCCTCTACAGTTTTAATATTGTTACCTGTGATTTCAATAAATAAATTAGTAGTGTCGGTACTAATCTTTGTTATATTGCCGTTCACAACTGGAGGAAACGCCAACACGTTATCTTTCGAATCAATAATAATAGGATATCTCTTTTTGCCTTCCAGTATAGGGCCATAGTCTTTTCCCACATTTGAGGTTTTTAAAATGGAGCCGATTTCTTGACTAGACTCTTGTTCATATGGAATAAACGAAAAATTCTCATTTACTGTACAATATCTCACAGGAAATCGGATTGGGTCCATGTTATGTATTCCTATAGATGCTTTTCTTCTAACTCTCCCTATCCCATTTTGAAGATCATCTTGCATTGCTGATAGCTGCCTAATAGTGCCATTGTCTAATTTTCCGTTTTTGGCAATTAAAGCAACAATGTATGGCCTGATATTAGAAACCGACTTGTCTACATTGACAAAATGATTTTTAACTTCTGTGTTGATCTCTAATCTTGGAATGCCGGTTTCTATTCCCAATAGTCCACGAAGCGCCCTGACGATACCATAATCGGATGCAAAGTCAGGTCTATTTGGATTGTATTCGATTCTCAGAACCTTACTGTCAATACCTTCAATATCAAGTCCAATAAAGGGCAATAGTTCCAGGACTCGATCGAGATCTATATCAGGCAGGAACCTGTATAGTCTTTCTATAGCAAAATTTACAACTGGCATTTAGGAAGATCCCTTAACCATCCTAATTCATTGCCATAAAGATCTCGAACGTCGTTTAGTCCGAATCGTAACATTGCGATTCTCTCTATTCCGAGCCCCCATGCCAGCACAGGATTCTTTATGCCAAGTGGATTAGTAACCTCAGGTCTGAAAATTCCCATTCCTCCCATCTCAACCCATTTGTCTAAGGCGTCGTTATATATCATTGATTGGAGTGACGGTTCTGTATATGGAAAAAACGTTGGCCAAAATTTTATTTTCTTGATCCCTAATTTTGAATAAAATTCTTTCTGCAAGCCCATTAGATCACGTAAAGTTACGTGCTCATCAGTTACTATTCCTTCTACTTGATTAAATTCTAGAAGGTGTTTGTATGATACCTTCTCATTTCTAAATACCCGCCCAATTGAGAATACTCTTGCACTTTGAGGCTTATTATTTGCGAGATATCCTATAGTGGCTGATGTTGTATGTGTCCTTAGTACTAATCTCCGAGCATCTTCTATATTCCAATTAGATTTCCAACCATTCTCATGCATCGAGGACACATTTTGAATTTGATCAGGATTTGCAAATTCATTCTGCTTGGCTCCAGCAATGTAAAAGGTATCTTGCATCTCTCTGGCAGGATGGTCTTGAGGAATAAACAATACATCAAAGTTCCAGAAACTCGCCTGGATAACTGTTCCATCAATTTCAGTGAAACCCATGCTGAAAAAAATTTCCTTTACCTCGTCGATAATATCAGTAAGTGGATGTTGTCTTCCAGCATATAAGTACGGAACATGTGCCGTCACGTCCAGTGAACTAAATCGAGCGTTCTTCCATTTGCCTGATAAAATCATCTCTGGTGTTAGTTTGCGTTCAAAGTCGTCTGTAGTACGAATTGCTTGCGCTAATCTTCTGCCACCTTCTAGTAGAATAATTTCTGAGTACTTGCGTTCATCTTCGACAATATACCTAGGGCGTCTCCTCAATAGTTCAATAGCCTGTGTCTCTTCCGAGCTAAGTTCAGAGATGTCTATACTGTTATTTAGCTTTACCAATTTTTGTAACAGTTTTTCTTCGCTAGATAAAAAATCAGCTTCTGTTGTTAATAAGATTTTTTTGTCCCCATTTTGTAACTGAGTGAATTGTATCCAATGATTTCGTTTTGCGATTGCAATTGCTGCATTAATTTCATCTGGTTTCAGAAATCCGCCTTTTAAAACAGAATCCACTGAGTCGTTTCCATTTTTTATTGCGTTGACAAGTCTTCGTTCAGGTAATCCTTTCTTGCATGCCTCAAACCCATTTGTACCAAGTGAAATCACAGCTCGCAACTTGTCAATCGAGGCGATCAATTTCTTAAATTTTAGCCATTCTATGCCACGTCTTACTTGGTCTGCGGAAAGACCAGAACTCTCAAACAGCTTTTCAATTGATATACGATCACTATTTGCAACTCTCTCCAGTAATAATTTCTCGATTATGTGGAGCTGGGGGGTATTGTCAACCATTGGCCGTCTATATTAAATTTGAGATAAGAAGACTTTTTAAACCTTTAAAGCAATCGTTTGTCTCTATAAAATTATGTCAGATTTTATTTCTCCTGACTCTACGCACTCTTGCGGGAACTGGAAAGCTAACCATGAGGATGATGAGTTTAAAGTAACTCCATGGGAAGTAGAAGGAGAAATAGACTACAACAAATTAATAGAACAATTTGGCACGCAGCCAATAACAAAAACAATAATGGACAACGTCATGAAATTTACTGCTGATGTACATCCGATGTTAAAATTACATTATTTTTTTTCCCATCGGGATTTTGATTGGATACTAGAGAAATACGAGATGGGTGAGAAATTTTACCTTTATACTGGAAGAGGACCATCAGGAATGGTTCACATGGGGCATTTACTGCCGTGGTTGTTCACTAAGTATTTACAGGACAAGTTCGGATCGAATCTTATCTTCCAATTAACAGATGATGAAAAATTCCTACACGCCCAAGGCAGGACACAAGAAGAGATCAAATATTATACTTATGAAAATATACTTGACATTATTGCGGTGGGATTTGATCCAAAAAAAACAAGTATCATAGTTGACACAAAACATATTAAATATCTTTATCCGATAGCGCTGGAAATTGCTAAGAAAACTACTTTTTCTACCGCAAAGGCTGTCTTTGGTTTTTCAAACTCTACCAATATCGGTATGATAGGATTTCCACCAATCCAGGCTGCTCCGTGTTTCCTACCTTCTATCATAGAAGGCAAGCCTACACCTGTTTTGATCCCTGCTGCAATAGATCAAGATCCATATTGGAGAATGACAAGAGACATATCTGAACGGATGGGTTATTATAAACCTGCACAGATTCATAGTAAGTTTCTGCCTGGCATAGGAGCATCAGGTAAAATGTCCTCATCTAGACCCGAAACTGCATTATTCACTTCAGATGCACCGGAGATTATAGACAAAAAGGTCTCTGGTGCATTTACTGGCGGTCAAGCTACTGTCCGGCTTCAAAGAATGTTGGGAGGAAACGCCATTGGCTGTCCTGTTTTTTGGCATTTAAGGTATTTCTTTGACACTGAAAAGCAGTCGGATGAACGTCTAATAAGCTGCAAGAGCGGCAACTTGCTATGTGGAGAATGCAAAGGCGACTTGGCAAGAGAATCAAAGTCTTTTCTAATTGAATTTAACAAACGCAGAGAAAAAGCACAAGATCTTGTTGCAAATTTCATGTATGATAGAGAAAATTACACAAGAGACTAATATGATCAACATTGAAAGGTTTGAATGTGAGGATAAATATGAAGCACAGAAACTAGCCGGCTTGACGGGATTGCAAAAAGACTGTTTGACCTATATTCGCGATATATCAGATGTCATAGAAAACGAAGTGGTTGTAGTACTAAAGGACAGAACCTCTCATTCTATTCTTATGAAAGACAACCATAATGCTGAAATGCTAAACAGGTTCCTATCCGATCTGCTACAAGGAAAAAAGACTGTTTCTCAAAGCAGATATCATGATAATGTAACAGAAATAGTTGTTTTAGAATAATTAAATTTTCTCACAAATTATCCTATTCATTAGTATGTTACAAATATTACAAATGTACGATAAATAAACGCAGATTAGTATACTTTTTACAGTACTTTTAACTTTTTGCCCGCTGCATCAATCTCGCCACTTCGAATACGGGAGGAAGAGATTGGTTTGCCATCATATGCCCTTACTAAATCAACCATGACGACCTCCAGAGGTGCCAGCCCTTTACTGTGGCGGATGCTATTAATCTCATAGCCTTTTTTTGCGGTTTCCGCGCTAGCTACTAGGGCACCTACATCTGCCGAGAGGATTACAGGGCCATAGTCGTTATCCAACTTACTGATCTGGTATTTAACATCTCCAAAATTCTCTCTAATCGCTTCCTTTAAGTTTGCGACTCTTTCCTCATATCTATGATTGATATTATTTTTACCTTTTCTCTTTATTGCAAAGTCATCACTGGTAACTCCAATTATTAATGTGTCACATAGTTCAAAGGCTTTAGATAGCAAAGCTAAATGACCAGAATGTATTTCATCAAATGTACCTCCAGTTGCGACCAATTCAAACCTTTTCACCATTAACTATTTAGAGTTCTCGATACAAAATAAATTTGTATCAAGTTTTGCATAGTACTGAATTTTCATTTTTGCGGCAGACCGAGCTGAAGATTATCGAAGATCTGATCTTTTATCTGTTTCAGTCTATCTAAACAAATATCTGAAGCGGTCTGCCATTACGATCGGCATTAAATTCGCTGTCGTTTTTTATTATTATTCTTACCAAATGGCAGCCAGCATTACTATTGCCCTTTTTGAAATATCTTCACACATTGCGGAGGGCATACATTTTCACATGCCATGCAAAATATACAATCTTTTTCTCTAATCATAAAGGGTTTCTTCTCTGATGCTGGAT
>DATFDI010000080.1:0-16217 GCA_035252175.1 Nitrososphaeraceae archaeon | reverse complement strand
TTTGTTATTTATCATATCCTAATATATCATCAACAATACATCGAACCTTATAAGTCCTCGTACTCATGATCGGACAAATTAGGCTAGATTAAACGCTACTCCTTTCCAGAATTTGCGAGCAAATATCACACCATCATATGTTTCTAATAATGTATTCATCCATTTTCCATAAGGCCCCGAATCAGAAATTGTTGGTATTATATCAAATACAGGATAGGTACAGACTACCGTTGTCCCAGCATCTTTAAGATTCTTAAAACGATAATCGTGTTCCCATTTTAAGTTTGACTTTATTTGTTCTTCTGTATTGATTTTGTAAACACATCTCAATACTATTCTATCTGATTTTCTTATTTTAGATGGATCTTTCAGTATTGTCTGTGCAAAATCTTGTTCTTTTTTGATGTCGGTCCCTCTTTCGTAATCTACTAAGCTTGGAACCTGAAATATATGCAAAAGGTTATTGTCAACATAAGCATTGACATCAATGCCACTATCAGACATTTCTCTTTTCACCGCTTCTACCTCTTCTTCAGAAAGATAACTACAGTCTTCGTGATGTACAAGTCCACTTTTAATAAATTGAAATGAAATCATCTTGGCGTATTCTATCTCTTCGTAGAACAATACGATGTGTTTGCCCTCCTCAACTCGGTTCACGAAGTTTAATGGCTGTTCAAACAGCGAAGAATCATCGATTGTCATTATCACTCGTTTGAACTGTTCCCGTTCAAACTAAACTCTACTTCTTTTATAATCTCACCAAATATTGATTTTATCACTGACTCGGCGTCGTCTTTACCTAACAGTTTTTTTATTGTCTCTTCGAACCTGGCAGCTGATTGTACAATGGAGTCTTGATTTAATTTATAAGCAGATTTTAGCGTTTGAAATAAAAGGATAGATGAGCCTTCGCCTAGATTTTTATCTATGCCTTTACTTACTACATCAATAATTTTATTGGTATTCCATTGCTTATGTTCCCAGTCACTATGTATAGTGTATTTATGATCAGCCAGAACAGTAATAACATGTGATAATGATAACTTGTTTAACCAATCTCTCTTATACCAACAGAGTATACCAACATTATTCGGTAATGCTCTAGTCATTTCTACTTCAAAATCCATAAAAGTATCGTACTTGCTACGACCAAAATATGGGTCAGGTGCATTAAATATCACAACTCCTTTGGTCTTTTCCTGTCGCAGATTTCTCTGCATCTGAGAAACCTTTGAGAGCAGAAAGTCCACTATATCTCTACCACCAGTATTGTCTTTGTATACAGTTTCTGAATCAATTACGCGTAGCAATCCTTTTGAAATATTATTTTCGACGTCATCAGTATTGCTGGCATTTTGTATACTTTCTGTTACTTTTGCTTTATCCCTCTCATTTGGAAGAGATTCAGCTGCATATAATACACCGTATCCATTTTCTAAATATTTATTTGACATTTGATAAAGTGGTTTGTAGATAGAAGGATCAGGTTCAGCTTCTATCTCCTGTTTTTTCTTCTCATTATTATTGTTACTTTTTGAACTTGCGTAATGGGGAAATCCTATAATATGAGTATGCAAAGTGTCCATACAGGATATAGAAACATTGGAAATCAATATAATATATATTTTCATGAATTAACGAAATTTGCATATGCTATCTTATCATGTGATTGAAAATCCTATTTATATATAAATTAATAAGATTATCATTTAGGTTCATAGAAATGAGATATGAACTTATATATTGCTAAATCAATAAACTTAATACCATTTATATTCTTGTGTTTGCACTTGGTATTCGTGGCGATGGCACCAACCAGGAGTATTTGTACAACTGCTGAAACAGGGAGAAATGGTGCCTTTGGGCAAAGTCAAAATAGTCTCAGAGTTAGTAAGGCAACCAGATATCAGCAGCTCTAGTAAAGAAACTAGATATCCCACTTTCCACGTTACAAAGAAGAAGAGCTAATGTTGAAATGCAATACTAAGGAGATTATACTTTTAATTATATAGCATTTGGTGGTAAGTAGGAGATTTAATTGTAAATTCAGATATAAGCAAGTCAAAAGAAATAGCTCAGAACCTGCTTAAGATATATAAGAATAATATTGTATTTTGCTACATTTGAATTAACTCATAACATAACGTTTCTGCTCATGTTATTTATAAGAATACCGAAGAGTTGTATGAACTAATGGAAAGCGTAAGAAGTATGGAGTATGTAGGTGGAGTTGATTGGTCTGAAATGGTAGAAGTAGCGGGAGACAATAATTCAGAAGTTACAAGTGCTTTCTTTAATAGTAAGTAATCACTTTGTCTAACTGCCTGTGCTTGCGTTAGCAAATTGTTATTATTATTGAATGTGTGTTATATTTAGAGCCGTAGTAGAGTCATGTTGACAAAGTATCTGCCTAACAGTACTTTCGTAAAATGGATTTACGCGGACGGTTTCATTATTCTATTTAATCTGCTGTCTATATAGCTTGAATAAAGCTCCTTAATGTATCTAAATTTGGATGTGTGTATCACTAGATGGTAGCTAGGGCTAATGTATAGTAAGACGTGTGATATTCCCATTCCGACCGTCAACGACCTTTTTTAACAGATAATTTACTATTTATTCACAATTGGTAAAGTAAATGAAAATGTAGCACCCTTCCCATCCGCATTATTCTCTGCCCATATCTTACCACCGTGAGCTTCGATAATACCTCTTGATATGAATAGGCCAAGGCCCGTGCCAGATGTTTGCGATTTACTAGTAAACCTTGAAAAAAGCCTAGGTAGTACCTCTGCATCTATGCCTGTACCTGTATCTTTTATACTAACTATGGCTTCTTCATTTACATCACATTTTTTTTGTACGGTAATATTTATGCTGCCTTCTTCCGTGAATATAATAGCATTATTTAACAAATTCGCAAAAACCTGATGTAACCTTGATTTATCAGCCATTACAAAAAAATCACCTTTAGAATTGAGAGTGATTTTGGCATTAGCATTACTAGTAGACATTTTTTTTACGTTAGTTCCATAGTCAGCAATGACAGCTAATATAACCTCATTTACATTCAACCATTCTTTTTTTAATCGTAATGATTGACTTTCGATTTTTGTAACATCCAAAATATCTTCTGTAAGTTGTTTCAACCTTTTGGCGTTTCTAACAATTGGGTCTAATAATTCTTGATAACGTACGTTACTAATATTAGTATCACTTTTCATTGCAGATTGTAGCGTTTGGGTTAGTCCAAGTATAGGCTGTATAGGAGTCCGTAGTTCATGAGCCGCTATATTAATAAATTCTCTTTGCATTTTATCATGTATTTTTAATTGCTCATGTGCTTCTTTTAGCTGGTCGTATAGCTCATTTTGCTTCCAAAGGATCTCAAATATGGAGGCATATGACAAAACAATCGACTTGCTATCAGAATAGGTAGATAATCCTGCCGCGGTATATGAACTGTCTCGTGTATCATCTTTTAATTCTACAATCATGCAGTGTTCATTATCTATCAATACCAGTGTTATCTGGGTCCGTAAATTTCCTTCAGCGATTCTAAAATCTACTAGCGGACAAATATTTATAGCTTCTTTTATTGTATGCATAATTTGTTCACTCACTGGGACGAGTATTCTAATTTTCACCCCGCGTTGTTCTGTTGCTTCCTTTAATAGCTGCAATAAACCCATGTCTTTTTGACGTCTAAATGCGTTTGATGTTGGAAAAACAACCGATACATCGCTTGTTGATGTCCTAACATAACTCCATGCACGTTTTATTGCTTCTCTTGGATTTTGGATGATTTCGATATTAGTGGTGTCAAGTCCTGCTTCAATATCTCTAATTCTGTCTTTTGCATCGATTCCATTTTTCCATGCCTCTTCAAACAAAGAATTGAAGTGGGTTACGTACAAGGGTTCATTACTAATTAAAAAGCTATGACTGATTTTCCCTTGTTGGATCTTTTCAATTCTAATGGCGACTTCTTTGTCCGATACACCAAAATTTATTGGCAGCATATTTTTTACGTGCTTTATTTGAAATCCTACTTCAAGAAATAATTTGACTAACTTGACACTGTCTTTTTCTACGTTAGTAATCCATCTTAGTCCTTTGAATTCCCCCTCTTTTTCATCTTCTATTCTAAACTTGTTAAGGATATTTCTATATGTGTCAAAGAATAGGTCGTAACTCATCTCCATTCCACCTAAACTGGAGCAAATTGACAGGTGGTCAGCTCTATTGTTTAGATCTCGTATTTGTTCTATAATTTGATCTTGACTTTCTAAAATTCTAGTTCTGATAGGCTCTATTCCCTCTTCTATTTCCTTTATCTTTTGTTCAGCTGGTATTGCACTGTTCCATAACGTATCAAATATGTATTGCCCTTGTTCTACTACTTCTTTAACACTGCTGAATATAACTTGTGTCAATGGTTTTGCTTCTTCCAAGACAGTAGTAGCCATATACTCTGTTTCGCTAACAGCTAATCCTCCTTTGATTCCGTCTAAATGGCGCAATTCATCGACTAATTTTGTCAGCTCCTTGCAATATTTGACATTGTCCTTTGTTACTTCGGTAAAAGCTCTTATTTTGCCACCCCTTTTTCTAATATCAATATAACCATTCTTATATTCTGCTATTTCTACTACTATAGATGGAGCTCTACGATCAAAATAAATATCCATTCGCTTGTTTACATTGGACATAAAATATACACCTCTCCCCACTGCATTTTCTACTCCATAGAGTATCTCTGATCTCTTTTCTGCTGAACTTGGCGGTGGGAGTGGGTGAATAGTCAATATATTCACTGAGTACAGATGTTCCTTATATAATAACGATTAATGGACCATATTTCCTTTTAGGGTCAACTAGCGCGTAAGATGGTTTTGTTGGAATTAAATCGGAGGTTTAATTATATTCCTTGTCAATCTTACGATACTTGTGGTGTATGGTCATGAGCCTAGATCTATCTTCTTCTCAGTAATCCGTAACATACGGCGATCTTTGTGAATTGCACATTTTGTCTACTGAACACTTCCAGGCTGATAGGATAAGTTTTAAACTTCCTGCCTGTAGAGGACATTTAAGCAATCTAAAGGATATTGAATCGATACAATGATCGTGCACCATATGATATTAGAATAAGTGCAGAGATAGAGATAGACCCATTTATTTGTCAAATGATTGGAACAGTTGATTCTCTTTTATTTAAGATAAATGATACATTTGATCTGAAATAGACAAAATCAAGTGCACTATCAGCTGAGACTAAGAGTATTGATCTGTTAAATGACTTGGATATGGCAAACCAATATGGTAACTGGTATTGGACAATAAAGCAACTCAGAAATTATTCTTTGGGCGCTTCACTAATTTCTGAGCAAGGTTTTGAAGCATTGGCTAATTATCCCTTCAATACCTTCAGGAATTAATCGACAGCATTAGAAAAATAGAACCAAAGTTATTATAAAATCATTGTCATCACGATAACAATCTGTTGTACAAATGATAGGTGCTAATCAGACCAACGCAATTTCTAGTTCGTCGTATGCATCCTTTACAGAGAGTTCTAGCAATGTATCTTCATAAATTAGTAGCCAATCTCTTCTCCCTACAATTGGAAGTTTCCTAGCCATTATCTTGGTATTTTGTATCAACCTTGTTGTCAAATACGCATATGATGGTTTTTCTTGTTCTTTTAATTTAAACAAGCTTTCTTGGATTTCTATCCCTGGTCTACCGCCCTGTATATTAATACTGACATTATCACCATATCTGTTTTCGACTTTAGCCGTAACGTAGCGGCTGCCAATTTCAAATCTTTCGATATTTAGCATAACCCGGCAGCATACCGTTGAATGTGTCTTTGGAAGTTGATTGTATACTATCTTTGAATCTTCATCAAAGAAGTCATCATTTCTCAAGTATAGCACAGCTATAGCACAATCAATTTATTAGATTTTCTGCTCCAACCAAGCAGCATCGTTTTAAGGGTCAATAGTATTCACAAAATTTGGTTGATAGGTATATTTTTTCTGCAACCAACAGCATTGAATACCTAAGAAATGATTAATGAGTACTTACAAGGATGACGTGGAAGTCAGCATTTCGTACAAACTATGAAACAGTTGATTCAGGCTATTATAGAGTTTGTTTGGTATCGGTATATTGGTAGGTGAACAAGCCAAAATGAAAGATATGCTAGTATCAGAAATTATTACTTCCGGTTCTGACAACTACCATAGAAGGACCACCTGTATACGATACAGAGAGGTCCTCAGATAATCCGAGCTTAGCAAGGGTGTTCTAACGTATCGTATAACAAACTTGAGAAATCTCAATGGATAATTGCTGATATAAACAATAACAACATATGATTTGCTAACACTCAGGAATAATATTTGTTTATAATAATCGTCGTTGCAGCGGCTCTATAATGTAACAAATTTTGAATCAATAACAAACGTGTTGTATTATACAGACAAGCTTCTCAGCTAGCAGAATAGTAAATAATTATCCTGAAATCATCGAAGACCCATAACTTTACCTGCTAACTCTATAGCTTTACTGCGATGAATAGTAGTAGCGTTAGACTATTGTTCTACTAGATGTCTTCTTGTAGACCTTATCAAAGTCCTTTGTTTATCGACTTTGGCATCTTCTTTCAGTAACTCAGTAAGTTGTTGCTTAAGTTCTTTGAGGTCAGTGTTAGTCTGATAACAAGGAATAGTAGCACCGTGCTGATAGTTTTCCGTATATACTTTGCAAATGTGTATCTATTGAGATATTATAATAGCAAATCATATTGTAATGATATGAACAAGAAGACAATTCCATAACTTCTGGAAGTGTCGTCGTATTTGTAGAATTTGCCACTACATGAATCACGATCGTTATCATCACAAACAGCAGGCTTCATTTCAATAGATCTGAATACCACATTATTTTACTTTAGATATCTTTCGATAGCTCGTCTAATGTATTTGCTACGAGGTATATCTCCACGAGTGTTGTCAATTTTATGTAATAATGATATAGGTAAAGTAATTCCCAATTTCTCTGTTCTATCTGGATTTTTTCTTATACTACTAACCATACTAGTACCTTATGTAGTTATACTATATATGCATATTGATATATATGAATGATATATATACAATTAACTAAATGATATTGACAAGTACATCAAAAGTATGCATTCGAGACATTCTGATAACATTGATGTAGTGAGCCATTCTAATGATAGCTCGTTTGACGATAACTTGCCATTTACAGCAAGCGCCAGCTCAAGTCCAATGGCGTGTGGGGCTAGCGCCACAGCGACTGCCAGCGCTGGTGGCGGATGAGTACCCAGGTCAGGCAGTGGTGCTTCAAGTTAAGGTAATCCAACCTGTCGATTATGTAATATATCACAATAGATGAAGCTCATGCTGGCAAAATACGGGCTCACAAGAATGCCGACGGTAAAGAAGCCACGTTGTCATTCAGTATACCGCTTATAAGCAAATAAATACATTTGAACAGTAAGATATGTATAGGGTCATGATCAACTCACCATGGCATAAATTATATTGATAAGAGATGCAAAGAATTCTTATATGTGCACCAGTTTATATCGCTAGGAAGTTAGAAGATCTACTAAGACACAAATTCGATGTCGAAATAAAGATCATCGATCCATCCAACGTCTGTGAAATAAAAGGAAAAATCAGAAAAGATTGGATTACAATATGTAGATTTGCTGAAAATGAAAACCCAAAGGACGTGTTAACAATGTTTGAAGTTAACTATGAGTTGAGAAGGACTTTCGCTGCTCATAAATAACTCTGCAATCGTCTATCATAAGTAGAAAGTTATTACAGAGTAATTAATCAGAACAGAGCATGTTTATACAGCAGAACTGGGCAAACGTACCATGGTATCAAATACTAACTATAAAAACCGGTTCAGCTGTCCACAAATGACCGAGCAGAACACACCAAGACAAGCCTATCAAGTTTCAGAGACTTTTTTGTAGCAAAATAAAAAGAAAATTGAAATAAGATAACCAGATGTGTCTGCGTAATTGGGTGCTAAATCTAAAAATTTTAAATTACGGCACGCGATTTACGCGAGGCTAGCTGCAAGAATGAGCCTAATATGTGGTTACTAGATAACGTAGCAACTATTTTTTAGGGTTAATCTAGTTTTTGCTATATTTTACCCTCTGGGAACAAGGAATAATAAAGCTCTTCAAAGCGTGACTCGACAACTACCATAGCATGAAGCAATGAAAAAACCGAATCGAAAAAGAATTGCTTATTTTTCAACGATTCTATAAATATTAATTTGTGCACAACTATATGAGGAAACTGAGTGTCACAATTTATGTTTAGAAAGTATACGAACCTGTGAATATCAATGTATACCTGTTGCTGTTCTTTCTTTCTTAGGCTGTTTATGGATTTAATGTCTTCTTCCGTAAGAATAATATTCGATTGAATAGAGAAACTGTCATCGAATTTATTGCCAAAAGTCACAAAGAAGAACCTCT
Organism: Nitrososphaeraceae archaeon; assembly: GCA_035252175.1. Lineage (GTDB taxonomy): Archaea > Thermoproteota > Nitrososphaeria > Nitrososphaerales > Nitrososphaeraceae > JAFAQB01. The sequence goes on along the minus strand of DATFDI010000080.1, from coordinate 7,672 downwards.
GCTGTTCTCTTGGAGGATAGACCTTCGACTCAAATTGAGTTTGGGCATAATTATCTTTGTTTATTGATGTCACAATTACAGTAAAACCATAATCGTTTAGCCATCGATTGACTTTATGAAATGCAATTTCTTTGTTCAATACATTATTCATTTACAACTGTTTGCTTGAAAGTTCAGAAATTTATTCCTACTCGATAAATAAATATCATGAGCACTTGATTATTGAATTGTGGGTATTACTGTGTCACAAATCTCTTTTTAGTGGGTCTAAACACTACTTGTAATATTTTTTATGTTTATGAGATATTTCAATAAACGTCATAATTCATCGTGGCTGTAATTGTACATAAGACAAGAAATGTAAGTAGTCATTTAGACTTGCAGTTTAATGGCAGGGGAAAAATATGAAAAATCCCTTGATGTTAAATTAATTGGTGGTTTGAAGCTATTGCCAAAGTAGATAGCTCAAGATCTAAGGACCCGAGCCTTCAACCAAATTCATCATTTCGTCGTATCGTTTGATAAATTCCTTTGCTTTATTTGTGATCGACACTGACCCGTTAACCGTACGCCGTATCATTCTTTTTTCCTCCAGCTCCTTGAAGTGATTTATCATCCTATCGTAGGAAAGCCTAGAGTGATGCTGTATCCTAGTAGGCCGTGCCGATCCGTTAATTATTATTTCTTCATCAATAGCACAGATTATAGTATAAAATAGTTGAAGTTTGTGCCTTTTTTCTTGTTTTAAATTGAGCGTTCTTTCTCCTTCACCCATTACAGAGGTTAGAGTCGCACCGTCTTTCCGAGGCGAAACACCGGGATTCATAGATGCGTTTGGTGTTGTCACATAAACAATTTAAATTGAAGGTTTGCTTTGTGTTGCAACATAAACACCTAGAAGTATCGTTGCCTCGCAAACAAATTTGCTATGATTGTTGCTATATATTCTGGCTTAATATTCTAGAGTTATGTCTGCTAAAGGTAAAATTAGTCAGTTTATGTTATTTATTACTTATCAACAGACAGGGCAAACTAGCCGAAGATTCATTTATGTTACGTAGGAGCCTGAAGTGGATTCTTATAGCTAAAAAATTACCTATTGATCGCTGTGTTGTAAAGTCATACGTATTTATGGTTCTCTTCTTGCCAATGTTGCTTTTTCAATGACTGGTTTTTGACAAGCCACTTGCTCTACTCCCCAGCACTTCCGCAGGCACAAAGCCCATATTCATCTATTCTTTTGTTACACAAGGGGCATTTTTCCCCATACTCTACGTCCCACACATGTTTACCATACATTTGAAAATGAGTATCGATTTCCAAAGGGACTATTGTGTTCTCATCATCAGAGCCGCGATCATTATCATTATGGCTACTACTATCATCGTTACCACAGTGGTTTCTCTTCTCTTTACAATTGTCCTCGCCGATGCTCTTTCCATTTTTTTCATCAGGTAAGTAAGAACTACTATTAGTTCTCTCTAATGCTTTTCCGCATACTCCAGAGCTATCTGAACTACCAGCAGCTGGTACTCGCCTACTTTTTGTCTTCATCAACCATCCCGACGTTTTTGCTTTTTGCTAGACGTGAACACCTGCGTTGTATGCATTTAAATTGCCCAAACACTTATCAATGTTCATTATTATCAATCATTTTGTTATTGTTCTTGATATTTGATTTAATTATCTCATAAGCATTCTCTGCTGATTCTCTTTTTGGAAGCTGAACCATAAATATATGTGAACTATTCCCTCCAGACAGGCTCGGTGCAAGTGAAATTAATCCGGTGTCGGACAAGGCTTGGAAGAATTCCAACATGTTGTTAGCATGAAAGAGATAATTCTCCTTTATACCGACGTCAAGAAAATTAAATCGCACATCGACAAAAACATCTTGACCGTCGTGAAATATATCCAAAAGAGTATCTACAGCTACCTTTTTACCATAGATAGCAGTCATAATTTCGTCATACCTTTTAACATCAATATAGATGCATGGAATTTTTTTCCCGTCGAAATCTACTAGCGTGGCCCCTTCCTTATGCAATCGTTTGGCAAGCTCATCGAACGTATAAAAATTCTTATTTTCTGGCATACATTTGCAAAGGTACTACGATATATTATTATTGATGTTCTTTAATTGTTTCCACAAAGTAATCTTTTAGCTCAATATTATTCTGCATTTTTTTATATAGATACTGGTGCTCATTGCATAAGAAGAACGGTATTTGATTTATAGATTCTATAATATTGTAGTTACTTCGATCTTTTATTAGTTCCAACTGAACTATGAAATCCGCAGGTTCACCACAGACATTGCACTTGAATGGCTCTCGATACAGCCTCTTTACGTAGTTATTATCATCATCGTGCTTTTTTTTCCTGCCGTTCACAACACAAGCGATCGTCTTTCTGTCTTAAAAGAGTTTGTAGGTTTAATCCTTTTGAAGTACAAACTTCTGATCATATCTAAAAACAAAACCAAAATGCCTAGCAAAGCTTTATTGATTTTGCTAACATCAAAGCCCGCTGAGAATCATCAAGCATAATTTCGTGGTTTCTATATTTGCTGCTAAAATATATTAAATCAATCATCTTACGATTATCAATATTAACTATGCTTGCTTTGTCTGTGGCGTCGTAGACATTGGTGGTGGTCAATATTATGAATTTGTCTACACTAAATGTTGATTTTATCGTGTTGGAAATATGTTTAAAGGTTCTTACGCGGTCCTTGTCTATTAGTACCGCGACAGCAATCTTTGTACCAACCTGGTCATTATAAATCAAATCAATTCCGTTGCTTTCTTTCCCATTTGTCTCTTCAAGTTTGGCGACCGAACCATTCTCATAAGCGTAATTTAGAAGATTTATTACAGCATCGCGAATATCGGATTCTAATTGTCGGTCGTCACTGGAAGTCCTGTGAATCCTAATGAAATCTGAAAGTGGGACGCCCATTATGCTTCCTTGGATTCTTAATCCAGGATAGGCATTACGAATAGTATTGTCTATGGCTTCCTCATCTATGGTCTTGGCGCCTCTCTTTTTAGCATCCTCCATTGCATGATACAAAATATTTATCATAGACCGTATATTTCTGAAATCTTGGAACTCATCATATATCACCTTTATTTTAGCCGTTAAATCTTTCTCTTCAACTGGTGTGAATATCTTGTTGCCGTTCTGTCGTATATATTCGAGCAATATCTCGATTATTTCATCCTTTGTATTCGAACCGGCAAGATCAATTTTGTAGTTCGCTTTTTCCAATCTATCAAATACAGAGACGTTTTCCTTCTGAATTTCTTCGTATGAAGAGGGTGTCAACACCAACATAAGAATTGTTGAAGGTAGATGTGCGTTAACAACCGCCTTGATAAAATCCAGGGTCTGCTTATCTGCGTCACATTCATCTAATTGTAAGATCGTTATTTTTCTGAGAAACCTCCAGTTTAAAGCGGAAATCGCAGCCATTCTTCCAATTATGTCTTCCAATGTTAGCGTATTGTGAGTGTCTTCGCGAAGATTTGTTTCAAGTACTAACTTGAAAATTGATATTTCATTAGAAGAGAATTCTTCCCTTAAAAGCGAATGCAGAGCAGAACAATCTGGTACAAATTCGTCCTGTAGTATCTCTTGTGCTTTGCTCGTCAAGCTTTTTCCCCGAATCGAGTCAAAGATTCCAAAACGAAAAACCTTCTTTGCGTTCTTGATATTCCTTTCTGCTTTATCTTTAAGATAATAAACTAGAGACTCCTTAATTTCCTTAATATAGCCTCCAGTAAACCCTGAAAGCGTAGCTCTGTAAAGACTGTTCATGTCTCGCGGAGAAATTTGCGAAAGATCTACATACGAAGTTACGGTGCTACCAGAAAGTTCTTCGAGACCTTTAATATGCAAAGATAAATGAGTCTTGCCTGAACCGACATCTTGGATGAGAGTGACTAACCGAAAATCCTTATCAGTAGCGATCCCGCTCATCTTCTGATGCAAATCATCTATGCAAGACAACACAGCAAGCTTACCATCAATGTGTCTTTTGCCTCCTAAGATCTTGGCATCTGATATTGTTGGTGTAGGACTGCTCGGATACGGATTTTGTCGCAAGTCGTAGGGATACACTATATGCACCTCACAAACCCGTGTACGAGCCCTCTGATGGTTATTCCTTCATATCCACCAGTAGAGAGCTCATATTTTTTGTCGTATTTATCTATTAGTTGCTCGACTAGATGATAAAATTCTTCGTGGGAAATATCATATCTTGTGCATAATTCATTCCTGATTTTGCCAAATTCCACCCAGCCAATAGAGTTTGCATAGTTGCCTACACAGTTATCAAAATCAGTCTTGAACTGCTCCAGATGTATTTTAAGGTCGCTACTCAAACCCGGCTCAACGAAGCCAGCATGTACGCTTTCCTTAGCGAATTTTGATAAACTCAAGATGATATTATTTGTACTCGATTCGACGCTCTTTGCAAGCGCGTCAGAAGTGTTATTAATTGATCGTTCCAGAGATTTTATTGCATCATATATTATCCGAAACTTTGCATCAGACTTTAACAGACTTTGTAAATAGTGTTCTCTATGCCAACAGTAGTAAGCAGCCCCTTTCTTGTCTACGCATATATCACCTTGTGTTATGGCTCTTTCTAGGATTGTATCAATATCCTGCTCAGCAAATTCTTTGCGTAAATCCGTTTTCTTAACTCCGGCAGAGCCAGATAAAATAATTCGCTGTGTCAGCTTTTCTTCCGCAGACATGAGATAAATTTTTAAACTTGTTATTTAAGTTTGGAAGTAACATAGTACTATGTCTTAAGTGAATAATGTTCGAGTTAAAAAGAGTTAATAGCGTATGGTTCATAATTGTATTGGGATGATGATTACTCTTCCTGAAAACATTATGATGAAAGTACTAGGGTAACTGACCGAATAATATTAGAGCTCGGGCATATTGAATATTCAAGGTAAAAGTGCATGGCGCTCACTTTCGTTTTGCCCATGTTCTAAATATAGAAGCCAAATTCGTAGTCTGTGTATAATCAAATAGCATGTAGTTAGATATATATCAATAAATTGGTAGCAACATTTAACGAATCAATAGCTGATAACATAACCAAGTTCACTACTGCTCATATTCAGTCATTCTACGTCTATGCCGAGCCATAATTGTAAAAATGGACAGGATTATCGCCATCCAGATTATACCAAGAATTACATTTGAGAAACTTACATAAAGATAAGGGAGAGTTTCCTCCAAATTAGTCTGAAGTATTTTAATTGAGGCGTGTATATCTTGGAGAGCGGCATTGTATGCTGAACTAGTAGGTCCTTGCGAGGAAACTGAATTAGCTCTAGAAATCATAGCACCGAGATCATTCTGTATTAGTGCTAAATCCGTTCTTGGGGTTGAAAAAGACCATACCGGATTCCCATGCTTTGGGAGCAATTGTTGTACTTGTTGAATATCACTCACCAACATTTCGGCTGTTTGCGAAGTTTCAGCCCTTGATAAATATCCGGTTGCCTTATCGACAGGATAAATCGTCTGCTGATACCCATAGTAAGCGATTGCTGCTCCTAACCCTATGAACAATAGAATTCCTACTAGTGCTAGCTTACGGTACATAGTACTTTTATTGCTCATATCATTTCGACTGCTGGATCTCGTCTTTCTTGTCATGATATTATCGATTGTGGCACTATTTATTGTATCGTTGCGTCTGTTTACAACCCGCATGTTGTTGACGCATTTGTTTATAGATCGGTTTACAAAAATTGGAGTTGATCCGGAACGTTGTCGCATGGGAAATGATCTCTTTGAATGAACTATACCTAGATAGGTGACATAGATGAAACCGATCGTCTGAATAGCAATTAATGGAAGGAAAATTAGGTTATGTGAGAATATAGAGACGACAAGTGCCAGGCATCCGTAAACGCTAAAAAATAATTCTAACAAGCTCGTTTTTGTAAATGGCAAAACGTAAGTATTATCTTTCCAGCCTTGCTTCTTCCTAAGAATACCAAATTTAGGAGTCCGTAAGAATTCGCTTTTGTTATGTAATAACGCGTCGAATATTGCTATGGTGTTGTTAACTGATATTCCTGTTGAAAACAATATTAGAAAAAGGTACTGACGTGCCTTGGCCTTCCATTTATCTTTCCATATTTTTCTGATCACATATAGATAGCTAAGGGGTCCTGTAAATATATATATTAAAATGCCAATAAGAGGAGCCCAGCCAACCTCGTACAGTTCGTAGCCTAATCCCAATAGTATTGGCAATATCATGAACTGAACAAGGAAGAGAGGATGAACTGAGTGCCTTGTTAATTGTATGAATGCTTGTATCTTAGTATCAATTGGGATTCTCTTCTGCAAGATTACATTAGGCAGCAACTTCATGGCAACTTGTATCGAACCCTTTGCCCACCTGAATTGTTGACGCTTGGCAGCATTCATCTGAACAGGGAGCTCAGCAGACACTACTATATCCTCAAGGAATAAACACTTCCATCCCTTAAGCTGCGCTCTATAACTTAAGTCAAGGTCTTCTACGAGTGTGTTTGTATGCCAGCCGCCTGCATCCTTTATGCACGACCTTCTCCAAACTCCTGCTGCCCCGTTGAAAGTCATAAATAAATGGCTCAAGCTTTTTGCTTTTTGCTCTATTAGGAAATGTAGGTCTAATGAAATTGCCTCTGCTTCTGTTAGAGTTGAATATGTTTCATTCACATGTCCCCATCTACACTGAACGAATCCCAGTTTTGGATCTGTAAAATTCATTACGACATTTTTCAAAAAATCTGACTCTGGGATAAAGTCAGCATCAAAGATGGCGATAAACTCGCCCTTTGCGCATTGAGTCCCAATCTTGAGTGCACCGGCCTTGTATCCTGATCTATCCTCTCTTTGAATGTGGGTTATATCGAAGCCTTTCAATTTGTAATGGTTAGCTATCGCTCTGATAATTGCAGAAGTCTCGTCATCCGAATCATCTAGTATTTGGATTTGCAATTTTTGTATTGGATAATCTAATTTACAAATTGCGTCCAGCAGGCGAGCAGCAACATATTTTTCGTTAAATATGGGAAGTTGCACAGTGACGAGAGGCAAAGAAACCCTAGGTGGTGCTTTATGGGGGTTAGTTTTGTGTCTTAGATTTCTTAAGGATTGAAAAGAGAGATAATGGAAGTTAAGCGTATAGAATGTCATAATCCATGCAATACTGATCAGGACGACATAAAGGAAAGCACTAATAGCAAATATCATGAAAGACCTACGACCTGATTATAACCAGTGTTGATTTTCATTGCTATTTACGATTAGGTGCATGAAGCCGTGAGATGGATGCACACAGAATTAAGACGAAAACTGACTATACAAAAGCTTTCCGTTGTCATAATTACAGGTCAATTTTGTTGCTTTTTCTTCATATAATACTTATTATTTCGTTAGTCCTATTCGTTGCGTCTATTGGTTTCCAGTACAAGCGAGTCGATAACGTGTATAAATATACTCTTACCAAATGGCAGCCAGCATTACTATTGCCCTTTTTGAAATATCTTCACACATTGCGGAGGGCATACATTTTCACATGCCATGCAAAATATACAATCTTTTTCTCTAATCATAAAGGGTTTCTTCTCTGATGCTGGAT
>DATFDI010000079.1:0-2085 GCA_035252175.1 Nitrososphaeraceae archaeon | reverse complement strand
ATCCATCAGACTTTGAACATCACATCTTGCAAGCTGACCTATAGTTTTAATTCCCATTTCTTCCTTTAGAACCTGTTGAGTTTTTATGCCTATTCCAGCTATTCTATCTACATCTAGGTTCCCAAGAAACGCTTGCAGCTTGTCTGGGTAAACAATAGTAAGTCCATCAGGCTTCTTAAAATCAGAGGCTATTTTCGCAATTGATTTTGTCGAAGCTATCCCTATAGAAGATAACAGTCCACATTCCTGCTTTATAGCATCTTTGATTCTAGCAGCATATCCTTCTATACTGATATCATTATTTTCTGCTATCTTTTTTGTGCAATCCAGATATGCTTCGTCTATACTGGTCTGTTCTAATACGTCTGCATATTCTTCTAATAACCTCATTACTTTCTCTGATACTTGATGATAGTATGCTTTATCTACTGGATTTAGAATCAATTCAGGACATAATTGCTTTGCAGCAAAAAGAGATATAGCTGATCTGACTCCATATTTTCGGGCTTCATATGAGCATGATGCAACAGCTCCTCTAGTTATCCTGTCTTTGACCTCATCAGTCATAATAACAGCATGAGGTTTTCCTTTCAGGGTCGGATCTCTAAGCTCCTCACAGGATGGAAAAAATGAATTAAGGTCTACATGCATTATTAGTTTGCCTATCCATTTACTCTCGCCATATTCTTTCTCAGGCAAATCCAATAGTCTTAAAATACAATTTGCTGAAGTAGGGTTATCAACAACTATTATAGCAGTGTCAAGAGGTTCTTCTCCTTCTTGGCGGTTATTTCTTGTTCTTGTTCTTATCTGGTTATTATTCAACTCCATTACTTTTTGCTTGACTTTGCTAATCCACTTTTCATGATTTCCTCCATTAATCCTACGGTAAAGAAAATCAGCCGTGACAACAGGATAGGAATACCGAGCACTAAACTCAGACCAAACCACAGCTGCTTTGTGCTTATTTAAGATATTAAAGGTCAAATCCTGAAACCAAGATGGGTGTTTGAATTCAAATGCAACCGAAAAGCCATGATAGGTACAGGAATGTAAAATATCCTCAAGCCATTCTCTTCCATTATCTCCCAAAGTTGTGAACGGTTCAATAACTACAGTGAGGATTTTCTTTTCTAATGTTGAAAGTTCTTCAAGGAAATCCCCCACCCTTGTTATATCTTGTACAATTTGCCAAGGTAGTTTTATTGCAAAACGAAAATTGTCTGGAGTATTTTCCGCCCATTTTTTGAACAGTAATTTGTTAGGAAGTTTAGTTGTAGTATTGGTAGTGGCAATATCCTGTTTCTTATAAAGAGAAGAAATTCTTCCATTCAGATCTATCTCCACAAAATCAAAAACCTTGGAGTAGTATGATAGGTAGTCATTAGAATGCAGTGTAATTGGATAGAATTCATTTGACCATGTCTGACTTTTCCATCCTTTACATCCAATATAATACTTCAAATTACACTATATACACGCTCATTTTTTTATCACTATGCTGAAAAATCATATTAGCTAAAAAATATTGTCTTTATATTAAAAATAACATGAGTTGGGAACCGTCTCGTTAAAGCATTTAACACTATATATTATGAGCATCTACGTACAATAGGTAATCCTAATGCACCAATAGAAGATCGTTTTGCAACCTTTGTTGCAGGAGATGACTCCAATGCGAAGGCTACCGTATCGAAACTTATTGAGGACATAGGTTTTGCGCCTGTAGATACAGGCTCTCTAAGGGATGGTGGTCGCAAGCAGCAACCGGGGTCTCCCATCTATAATAATCCTATGACTGCCAGGGCAGCACATACACGTCTGAATGGGGCTGTAAGTTTCTGATAAAGACAATATTCCCTATTATTCGCTAATAGTGACAACAATGATGATAGGACATTAGGAGCACGATGTATTTTTAGTGTTTAATGCGTTTTCAATACTATGATTGAAGCAATTATTAGTGAGCAACGTCGAGAAACTTGCAATCGTTGCTGGTGTCATTGAATTAGGAAAATGATACCTACGTTGGTTGTAATTTCTTCCTGTCCAGAGATAATAGGGGTTGGTCTAGCTTTTTCTGCT
>DATFDI010000078.1:0-29432 GCA_035252175.1 Nitrososphaeraceae archaeon | reverse complement strand
TCCACCTGTCATCATAGGGACGTGATGTACATATGGTTCTCTAACCATTGTTTTCATAGTCGCATCTACATCATGGTCTTGGAATTCACACTTAACATGTTTATCAAATACTGCCCCTAAATTGGGACGTTTGTTCTTTATCCTAGTTTTCTTATTGTTCTGTTTTGTCTTATTGTTGTTGATATTACAGCGCAACAGTTTTTTGACGGTGATTATAACACACTCTTGTGTCTCCACCTTTTGGACTCTTTAAGAAGAAGGAAAATAATGCATATGAGACCAAAAATAATACTACTGCGGGGGATTACTTCTACAGTAGAGATTCATTAGCTATTTCAGAGGCGCTTGTAATTTTGCAACATGCTGAATCAGAAAAGGTAAGAGCTTTGGTAAAGGATCTTTCACCTATCAAAAAATCTGTCAGAGAGTCACTTGAATCTATAGCCAAAATAGCTGATAATTTGGAACACGAAAATATCAAATTAGAAGAGTTAAGGTTCAAACCGATTGTTGAGAATTCAAAAAGGACTGTAGTAGCGTCCTTAAGGAGAGAGGCTTCCTCCGAATTGCCTTTATCAGAATCGATGCAGGATATTAAAAAATTCAATGATAGATTGGAGTCCATTATGAATCGATTTGGCGAGGTTAGCAATTCTCATAACAGAGTCATGAATATCTTTATGAAAAAATATGCTGGAAAACTAACTAGTGAATTTGAAAAACTTTCATCCTTACTAAAAGATACTAAGTCATTGATGTCAGAATTTGAAGAGGAAAATACAGCTATAACAAAATGTATTGATATATTGAACTTGTTGTCACAAAAGGTGGCATTAACGAAAACTGACAAAAATAGAATTGAGAACATCTATAGCGAAATTGATATGTTGAATGGTAAACTTGATCAATCAAAAGCTCAATTAAGCATTTTGGAAAAGTCAATCCACTTTAAAGAATCTTGTCATAATATCGAAAAAATAGATACTGTGAAAAAAGAGGAGCAAGAATTACATAAACGTATGCTTGATCTTTATAGTCATGCATCAAGAGCATTTACAAGATATTCTTACGGTATGACAAAAGATATTGTAACTCGACTTAAAGTTTTAACAGATGAGCCATGGAAAATTTTTGATAATGATGAAGATATTTCATTATACACTGCACTTCTTATTGAAATTCAAAAAGCTGTAAATTCTAGTAGCATTAAGCTCAAAGATGCCCAAAAGGTCCTGTATTACATGGATATTATTATAAAATCATTGCCAAAATACCAGCATGAAATAAAATCTATAAATCTTAGACTAAAGGCCTTGCAAGAAAGCAAAGATGGAATAGTTGTGAACAAAGCCACAGAGCTAAGAGGACATATAAATTACTATAATTCCAAGTTAGACGATCTTAAACGATCATCTAATGATATAGAAAGACAGATCACTGAAAATAATAATGAATGTGGAACGTTAGTAAAGCAAATTGAAGACTGTATATTTGAGATTACTGGAAAGAAATATTCCTTATTAACTTACTAGTATTGCATCTGACGTTGTATCTAATGACACTAATATTCTCAAGTCAAAGTTTCATAAAAGTGCACGGAGTAGGAGAAGTACATGTGGACATTCTTGCTCTTCAATGGCTAATTATTATACACCATCTCTGTACATCCATAAAATATCATTTAGTTGTTATGAAGGTAGTCATATCTCCTAAGCCTATCACTGATAAAGTCTACATCTTCTACTGATTTTGCTATTCTGCCAATCCTCACGCAATGTCTTCTATTCTTGGACCCTAACCTATTCCGTACCATGTGTGCTGTAGCTTTAGCTATTTCTTCATTAATCTTGTGCTGTTCTATTAGTAGTCTCATCGTAAATTTGACAGAATTGTTCATAATTGTACTGTTCTAATTCTATTATGAAGAACCTGGATTTCAGTGGAGATATGATATTATTTATGTTATTACTGCTAGCGATCATCCATGTTTTTACTACTTCTGTTCTAATCTTTGCATGTTTCGTTTCAGAAACTATGTGGCCCAATTAAAAGTATATGTACAGGTTCTTCCGCGTTTATTGACATCCTAAGAAACTTTTTGACTATGATACCACATAATGTAATCAAAGAAATCATCTGTATTCTCTTCTTCTTTCTCATATTCATAGGGAACTGGGTTTGGTCTGGCTAGCCTCTGTTCTATGGTATTCCTTATTGCTCTTTTTCCAAATAACTGTCTAAGAAAATCATATTTTACCCAATTGCTACCTATATCTGACATTCATTCAAGTATCAAAAAATTTGCTAAAGTTGATATAATGAATGCTGCCAGATACACATCTAGAGACATTCTGACTATTATACATATTCAACAGAAAATGAAATAAAATATTGCTGATGATGTCGTTCTATTTATTGTCCTCTTTCTCTCTTTACCAGTATATAGTGAGGTATATTTGCAATAGTAGCTGGATATGATGTTTTATATTCCCATCCTAATTCGAGTAGCTTCTTTGCCTCTTGCACATCGGTGACAGCAGATATATCTACTACTCGTCTATATTTGAAAGCTGGTTTGTCAAAATTTGGTTGATTGTTTTTATGCTCATGTTGTTGGCCATCCTCATTAACTAATTTCCATCTTATTTTACCTGTTATAGTATCTTCTCCTATCTTTTCAAAGCCTATTAGCTGATTAGGAAACCCTGCTTCTTTACATCTTCTACATTCTTGCATCTTGTTCATTTGCGGTTTTGATGCTTCCGCTTGAATTGTTGTTGACATTTTGCATATATATTTGCAAAATTGACTAATAATATATGAGATACTATTATGGGAGGGAGGGACAAAATTTTATACAATCAGTTAAGACTTCGTATTGTTGCAAGCAAAGAACTCTGCATTTTAAATGTAGTTTCACTTTCAAGTAGTGAATCAAATTTAAAAATTGAATGTATATAGTACACACATAATCAGACAAGAATAACAATGCTGGATTATCATGTTTGATTATGCATGGATAATAAGATAATGAAAATGGTAACTTAATGATAACTTTATGGTAAGATATGGGATGGTAACAATGGCTTGTTTTTATTTTATACTCAATTTTTGTAGAGTTGCAGAAATATGACATCAAAATAGACTCAAATAGAGTATTGACTAGAGAGGAAAGAGAAGAGATTGTCTTAGACCTGTATTTTCTATTTTAAATGATTGGAAGTAAATCAACTCTCCCCGGTTTTGAAAAGCGCGTATCTTGGCACAGCTGAAGTTAAATTCGTTATTAACAAGTTTCTGCAATATGTTCAGCGCATCAAGAAATTCTAACGCCAAAACACTGAAAATATTCCCAATCCAGCAATAGCCAATCCCCCATATGCTAGAAACATAATTCCCAAAAAGAATCCACCTGCAGCAACACCGACACCACTAGCTATCATAAGTGCTTCTCCAACTCGTCTTTGATTTCGCATGATAGGGATATCAAAGTAATGTATAATAAAAGTATAGTGTATCGTATATGCATGTACATGCATATACTGACATCAGTATTCCTAAACTAATTTTTCTTGTGTTCTATTAAAACTGTGTTTTCCGAATGTACAGTCATTTAATCATTATGTCAAGGTTCTTTGTAATTTGGCAGTTTCTTTATGGCATGTATGTTAAATATTTACCTCGGCTAGATGTATTTTCTTGCAATTTAATCTATCTATTAAACTATCTCCGATTTGATATGCATAGTAGGTTATTTTGATAATCATATAATAATATGGCATTATTTAAATTTCAGTTGTAATATGCCCATATTCTAATTGCCACCTTAATCAGTGTGGTTTCCCCTTTGTTTATTAAGATGTTATTAATTACGGTATAGTGGACAGGAGTATGGATTGCATCTTCTGCAAAATTATAAACGGCTCTGTTTCTGCAAGAATTATCACTCAGAATGATAAAGCTATTGCATTCCTCGATGCTTTTCCTTTAGCCTTAGGACACACCCTGATTATACCGAAATCACATTATTATAAAATACAAGACATGGACAGAGAGCATTTGTCAGCAGTATTTAGTCTAATATGGAAATTATCTTCAGCTATAGAAGAATCAGTAGAATCTGATGCTTCAACTATAGCAATACATAACGGTAAAGATGCGGGACAAGAAGTACCACATGTCCACGTTCATATAATTCCAAGAACTGTTGACGATGGAGCAGGACCAGTTCATTCAATGTTCAAGAATAGGAAAAAGATCAGTTCTAAAGAATTAGATCTTTCTCTTAATAATATAAAAAAATATGTATAGTATTATTACTACAGTATAATTAGTACATATATAATACTGACTTTTATCTTACATTGACTAAAACTAGTAGGGACAAATAGCTTCTAGTGACATCCAATTCCGGTTCTCCAATATCCAAATGACGTTAATAGTTACTGCATAACAGCCATCATGAGAATATGATGATGGCGATCATAGTTACTGTTGCAGCTGGACTCCGTCTCTCCGTCATAACATGGAATGCTTAACAGCATATTACCACGTGAAAATGCGATCATTGACAAAATACACTGCATCGATGAAAACAGGAGCTCTCTATTGACATAATGAGGCTTTCATTCGTGTTCGGCTAAGTAAAAAAGACCGAATGGGTATCTCCTTAATTCATTTTTTAACTTGGTTCATTGTTGTTCTTACTTCTGTAATCCATTCAGGCTTGAAACCATGCTTTATATGGTGCTTTAGTACTGCGTCTTTACTTGGAGCATCTAGTAGACAATAAAACCTGTCTTCTTCTCTATTATACAGTATGTTGTCATGTGTTACGCCAAATTCATCTTTAGGAGCGTCTTGTGTTTTCCTTAACATTTTTTCATCCAAATCTTTCAAACTATGGACATCGAGGAACTTAGGCATTCTTTTTTTCACTCCTCAGATTCAATAATGGTTTTGCAGGTATTCTTCTTGCCAGATGACTACTTCCTAGTTCTAGTACTACATACATTGGGGCGAAGTCCAATGAAATCCATCCAATCATTTCAGGTATTCCCATAGCATAAGATATCACGATATCATTATATAGGTTTTTCGATCTGATATCACGATATCGCCATCTTTAAATATAATGCATTCGAAATAGAGGTATGACACGAGATTTACTAGTTAGAGGATTTGATGATCAGGTTCATAACAATCTAGGAAGACTAGCAAGCCAGAAGGGAGTTTCCATTAATTCCATTGTAAAAGACGCTGTAGATAAGTGGTTAAAACACCAAGAAGAAATTCCCAGAAAGCATTACTTGGTAATTTATTCTGACGACGAATCTATGATTGGTTTGCTGAAATCAATGGATAGGCTAGCCAAAGAAAGTGATCTGTTTAGATGTTTCTGTGGACCGCCAGGTAGCTCTGAGACTGAACTCCTATCCAAATTGAAATGGTATAATGGTACTCCTATGCCATATTATTATACAGGTGACACTCATATAGCAAAGCAACAACCACATAGAAGAGCAAACGAGAAAGAAATCACAAAATATTGCAGACAAGTTATGACAAATATTGCAGACGGTGCCACTAACAAACAGTTATGTTGTATGGATTTTTTAATAAATGATATTGCAAAAAATTCATTAAAACAAGCAATGACTGTAGAACAAGTTTATGACAACAATAGACTATCTGGTTTAGTGTATTGTAACTATAAGACTGAAAATTTATTAAATTCGGATATCAAGCACATGATTGAATTATTTGAAATGCATGATCAGGTCTTTATATTAAAGGATGATGAAGTGTACAAACTTCATATCACGAAAGAGAATATTCACAAACTATTCCTAAACTAAATTACAGGTCAGCTAAAGAAGAACAAGAACAACAAAAGAAATAACCGCTAATCGGGTTTTACAAACAGATTTTGTTTTTATTATGTATAGTTAGTCTTCACCCTGTAGATAATGCTTATTATGAACACATATACGATTTTGGCTATGGTTGAAGGTAGTATTGTAATAGGATTTTCCGATATGCTGAGTATAGCGCAAACAGTTGGAATAGTAGGAACAATGGTATTGACACTAATTTTCTCAAAAAGACACATACAGAGTCTATCAAGTCATCAACAAACTAGAGTTCTAAATGACCTAGATGAAAAGGTTCGCAAGATGGTAGAGATTATAATTGAAAAACCATCAATGCAAAAAGTCATATATAAACTTGATAAACCATCAGAAGAATTAGCATTCGCATACTATATTTTGTTTATTAGTTCCCATGCATATTCCATGCGTCAAAAAAATGTGCTCAACGATGAGGAATGGACAGGCTGGCTTCATTGGATGAAAAATTGCTTTAAGTATGGAACTATAGGCGAACAATGGAAACAAATACAATCAGAGAGCTGGTTAAATCCTGCATTTGAGGATTTCATCAATAAAGAGATAATTGTAGATAGGTAGATCGAATCACAATCACAATAACCCTCTGCGTGAGAGCTACACTAAACTATGTTGTTAAATGATCAATTAGTTTAACTCTAAGACGCCATATCAGATCAGATATCAGAGAGGGTAAAAATAGAATGAATAGAGTAGAAGATAAAGTAGGATTTTTAATATATCGTTGGACAAACATTATTGCATTATTAACTGACATTCAAAGATCTAGAAAAGAGACAGACCGTGTCTCAAAAACAAGTCCTGATTGCTCTTGTTCTTACCTCACAGTAATTCTAAATGAATCAATCATTTGTTGAATAAGTTGCAGGTCATCTGGTCGTCCAAGATCAAAAGAGATGCCGTATTGTTTGTCATCCTTTAATGTAAACTTGTAAATAGCAAAAACTAAAACGGCAAACATACCCTTAAGCAAGGAGATAGGATTATCATACACATGTCAAGAACAACAATAACAATGACAGCCCTACAGAGCAAACGCAAGGATATAATTAGCTATGGAAATGAATGAATGAATGAATGAAAGATCTTATCATAGTATTTTAGTAGGTATTTTATTCTAATCAAAAGATAGTAGAAGATGTCTTAATCCATATATCCATATAATAGTTACTGGATTTTGTAGGAACTATGAACCCTACCACAATTCTTGTCCTAGTAACAACAATAGCCTTATACACATATGTCTTTATAGGGGGAATATTTTTTGTTATAAATCATGCACAGGCATATTCATTCTGTAATGCAATTGATAACAAGACACCTTCTGTTTGCACAACCTCACCAGATGTAATCTGCAGGAATGATGGTTCTAATCTATTCTGTACTACTCATGACACTCACTAATTGAATTATCCCCTCTATGCATAAAAGCCCGTAATTCTGAAGCTGTACAAAGAATGGTAAGTTTCTGAGCTTATGTACATTCATCTTCTTTCAAACCTTCATGTAAAGCAGCTTAACATAGACCATAGAAGGTGAACCTAAGAAAGTTTTTATAGATATTGTCTCCTGGCAAGTAATCATAATATGAGTTTAACCGTCAGACCAATAGAACGAAATGATGCGGAGAGCTGCGGCAAGATAGGATATGAAGCACACAAAGCCATTTCTTCAGCTCATGGCTATCCCTCTGAGCAGCCTTCTGAAGAATTTGCTATAGGGCTTATTAGAACTCTTCTTGGCAATCCAAATTCATGGGGAGTTTTAGCAGAGTTAAAAGGTAAGGTACTAGGGAGCATATTCCTTCATAGATTTCCTCCTTCGCCTGTGGCCGTAATAGGTCCACTCACGGTTCATCCTTATGCAGAGGGTGGTATAGGTAGAAGGTTGATGGATGCTGCACTCACTCAAGCTCGTAAGCAAAATCATGATCAGATTAGATTAGTGCAATCGCCAAGTCACATTCGTTCCTTTGTGTTATATATAAAATGTGGTTTCGTCCTTCGCGAGCCTTTATTTTTGTTGCAAGGACAGCCACTGAACACAGGCACTGCTGGTATACGCTTAGTTCGAGACGACGCTGATATTTCTGCATGCAATGAGCTTTGCAAGTTAGCACATGGCTTTTCAAGGGAAATGGAACTACGTAATGCAAAAGACCAAGGTGTCGCCATTATGATAGAACAAGATGGAGCCATAACAGGTTATGCAGCGGGTATAGGGATACTTTGCCACGCAGTTGCAAAATCGAATGATGACCTAAAGACTCTGATTGCTAATGCATCTACAGTTCTTGGTCCTGGTTTCTTTGTACCCGGTAGGAACTATGAAATAATCAAGTGGTTGCTTGATAATGGGTTTCAAATTGGGTGGCCTGCAAATCTTATGACCATTGGTCACTATCAAGAACCATTAATGCCTTTTCTTCCATCTTTAGCATACTAATTTGAACAAATCAATATAATACAAAATATAGTCTAAAAAGGAAGTGAGAATGACGCAACGAAGGGGATAAAACCAATACAATGCAATTAGAAAGCTAAAATCTACACTACATAATATTTACGAAGGGAAAATTAAACATTGACCACAAAATTGAACAGTGTTGGCGGAGGTCCAAAGCCATTGAAATGAGAACCAGAGGATTAAGCCAAACAGAGATAGCACATGAGCTGCATGTATCAAAGGCTTCGATTAGTTTGAACATGTAATACCTGCACCAGCAGGCTAATGAATCTATTATAGAATGTCGCGGAGCATTTACCTAGCAATACGTCTTAGCACAATCGATACCATACTCAAATAAGGGATAGGCATAATACCAACTACTTATTTTATCAGTCCAAAGCAGCTGGTTTTGAAACAATTGCTGTTACACACTCAAAAGATAAAGAAGAGTTAGCATACAAGCTTGGAGCAGATAGTGTTGTCTCAAATGGCGAAGCATTGTTAAAGGAAGGGCAACACAATGGTGCAGATAGTGGGGGAGCAGATGTAATCCTCGCCACAAGTAACTCTTACAAGGCAACTGCAGATGCAATTAAAGGCCTTAGACCAGATGGACGCTTTGTTTTGATGGGCGTCTCAACAACTGAGCCTCTTACAATCTCTCCAGAGATCTTATTCAAACGCGCTCGCATCATAGGTTCTACACAAAATGAAAGAGAGCATCTATATGAAGCATTAGATTTTGTTGCAAGAGGTAAAGTGAAGGTAATCACTGAAAAGTTTCCACTAAAAGAAATTAACCATGCATATGACAAAGTGGCTAATGGAAATGTACGGTTCAAGGCAGTAATTGAGCCTATTGAGTAGATTCACTCATGCTGAATGAATTAACACTCTCTTGACATACCTGAAATAAGAGGTTTCTTAATCACTTATCACCATTACAAGGACTCTCTACACTCACATACAGATCCCCATGTGCTTATCAGTCCAGCTACCAGTACTGCTACTAATTATATCCCCAGAAGTAGGGTAGAATATGTTTGTGCATATGTCATGTAGATAGAAGGGGTTGATTTGCTTGTTCCATTAGCGCACAATAGATATATTATCATATATGACTACATCAACCATTCATTTAATCTACTTCTTTCAAAATCAAGTTTCTTTTGATAGAACTCGTCTGACGGTGGATCGAGCCTAGTAATAGGACCTGTTTCATTATAGAAATCGGCATCAATGTATCCAGCTTTTTTATTTCCTATCTCCATAAAGCAAAACCCTCTTCCATCGAACCTTGCGTTATTGCTATTGTTATATTTAATTTCATTGATAATTTGCTGGCTGACTACCTTTGCTTCGCCCTCTGCAAATATTCCAGCTTTGGGAATGATTGTGATTTGGTCAAGTCTGATTTCAGTTACATCGCCTATTGCAAAGACATTTTTGTATTTTGTCCTGAGAGTGAACTTATCAACATTGATCCAATGTTGATCCCCTTCTTCTAACAAGAGATGAGAATTCTTGATAACTTGTGGAACTTGATGGGGAGGAATTATTACTAATACATCATAGTTTGCCTTACTGCCATTTTCAAATTCTATTGTTTTTTTATCCAATACTTTTTTTATTTTGTGCAGAGGATGGAAATTGATATGGTTATCATTGAGCAAGTTGACAACACCTTGACTCATGGTTGGTCCAGCTCCGGGTAACGCAAATGATGTTGGCACGTATATATCCAAATCAATTGAATCTCTTGTTCCGTTCTTAACTAGGATATCATTGATCAATAATGACGCTTCATAAGGTGCCGGTGGACATTTGTATGGGATATCCGCTATACATACCACTATACTGCCATTTTTTAGAGATAGAATTTTTTCTCGTAGACTTGGGACTTGCTTGGCATCATATAAATTAAAACAACTTTCATCATTATTTTCAAAACCGTTGATCAGTTTTGGCGCAAGTTCCGCACCTAACGCTATTATCAAGTAATCGTATTTCAGTATATTATGATTGGTTTTAGCAGTAATGCTATTTTTAGAAGGATCAATACTGATTATTTCATCATTCAAGAATTTAATTCCTTTAGCTTCTAGCTTATTCAAAGCAGCTTGAGATTTATGCAATTTTCTACTTCCACTGAGTATCCATAAATTTACAAGTCCCATCATAAAATACTGGTTTTTGTCAATGACTGTAATTTGACATTCTTCATGTCGAAGACTCTTTCGTATTAAGTTGGCCGACGTCAGTCCTCCAAAACCTGCTCCTAAGATTAAGACTTGCGTTGGTATCGCCATAAGGTATAGAAAGATTATTGGTTTTTAAATACTATCTAATTAGAAATTAATTATCACTGGTATAAAGATATGCTGTTTAATTGAGTTTCACTTCTATATTCTATAATCTGCAAAACTAGATGAAAGAGTTGAAGACTTCAAAGAGTAATGAAGAGACTCGGGATTATTCGAAAACGAATCCATGAATGATTTTTTGTAGATAGGCTTAATGCATTATGCCTATATTACTAATTAAAGACTAACCATGTTAAGTGAGTCTTTTAAACACCTTATTTGCCTCTATAAGACAACAACAATATGAGAACCATCAATTTAGAAAATATACCCCTTGGAATCATGTCTACAACTATAATCCTTGCTGCTAGTATAGTGTTGGTTATATCAATAACAGAATTTGAAAATGTCAATATTGTTTACGGCCAAGGAGACAATAGTACATCGTCATTAACGCCACAACAAAAAACTGCAATATGTGATCCTAATGATAAATCCGTAAATACAACTGAATCAAAGATATGCGGTATCCCAGTAACAGTAACACCACATTCATCAAATATGACAACAGGAGCACAAGTACAACCGTCCCAGACTTTTACAGCATTGCCATCTCCTCCTTCAGGTTAGAATAGAACTAGAGCAATTACATCTATCCAAAAAAATTAACGATTGTTTATGATATCAGAAATATATGTGATATTCTAACAATATCAAATTGACGTACCAAAATAACAGAGGTTGTGAAGGAATTACAAAGAGAACAACGTGCTTGATGTAGATTCAGCTCAAGTATTAGAGGAAAAAGAAAAGAGACAGCCACAATCAGTAGAAGAAGAAGAAGAGAAGAATTAATAATAAAAGTACTGCATCAGGAATTTGTTAATTGGCATCATTATTAATGTATTGCAGCGGCATATATCTTTCTAATTTCCTGATCTAGTTCCTTGTGTATTCGCTATTTGTATATGTGGACCTGCAGCCTATAAAGCATATCAAGATCGTTTACCTGCTATCTTAGCTGACACATCAAGTTTCTAAACTCATCTTGGGAGATACAATTACAGCCCACTCAATGGCTATCGCAAGGACCGATAATAAGATAAAGATGATCATGAAACTTTGGAAAGACCACAGTCCAAGGTGAGATTAATACACCATGATAATGCCTAATGGCTGGCTGCTTTGCTACAAGGATATCTTGCATGCTAACAAGAATGGTTTAGATGTTATACTCGATATGTGTCATAGTATCCTAAATGAAACAAAACTACTGTATGGAGGTTAGCCAAAGTATAATACTAATACAGATATTTTGTATAGATCTTATTTTAAGAAAATTACCATAAAGATCTGTCGATTTGCTTAAATTATACAGCATATTCTAATCACTACAGTATGTTTAGTATGAATATACATCAGAAGATGTTATCTATAACTCTAGGGGTATTATTAGTCCTGTGCAGTTCAATGCACTCTCAAGCGCATGCACAATCAATCATAAAAAAGTTTAGCGTTAACGATCCAGCTGGACTTGTACTTGACACTAAAGGTAACCTTTATGTCGTCGAATTAGGAAAAGATCGCATTCTTCAATTTAATAGCAATGGCACCCTACTTAGGACATGGGGTTCTTCTGGCTCTGGTCCAGGTCAATTTAATAACCCAATAGGCATTACTTTGGATTATACCCGCGGTTATGTTTATGTAACTGACACAGGAAATGATCGCGTACAAAAATTCACTAGCGATGGCAAGTTTGTTACTACATGGGGTTCTTCTGGCTCTGGTCCAGGTCAGTTTCAAACTCCAATAGGCATTGATGAAGATGAGTCCAAGCAAAATGTCTATGTAACCGACGTGGGCAACAACCGTGTTGCTAGATTCTCTAGCAATGGCCTATTCGTTGGACAGTGGGGAGGTCTTGGCTCTGGTCCAGGTCAATTCGCCAATCCTGGTCGTGTAGCTGTAGATCCTGCTGGAAATGTCTTTGTGGCTGACTTTGGTAACAATCGTATTCAAAAGTTTGATGAAAACGGTAAGTTCCTTATGTCATGGGGTTCACTGGGCAGTGGTAATGGTCAGTTCTATAACCCAACGGGTATGACTGTAGCATTCCCTCAGGGGAATGTCTATGTAGCCGACACTGGCAATAGTCGTATACAGGAATTTACAAACGATGGTAAATTTATCAATAAGTGGTCTATTGATACACCTACTGGTTCAAACGACAACATAGATATCGATGTTGATTCCAAAGGAACTATATATTTGACTGGTCGTGCAGCTGATCAAGTCCTGATAATTTCTCCTTAAAGTTAGCAGGACTAGCTATATAAATGGAAAGAAAGTAAAGAGGTAGAGATAGGGCTATTCATTCTATAGGTTGTGATTGCTGGATACCTTCATAACTCTGAAAGCCACAGAATTGACGGAGGCGTATAAGTGTATAATTTTGATACACTATTAGTATGGATATTAAGTATACATATACTTTCCATCATCACCACAGCCATCATTAGATCAATGTAGCAAATAAGCATTATCGAATATTTCAAATAATAAAGACGACTTGGGATATAATATATCTAAATTTCTTGTATAATTTTGTGATTTAGCCAACTCTTTATATACCAATAGTAAACATACTCGCTTCTACTATTTTATTAGGATGCTTCAGCACTCATAATCCTCATCACGAATGTGAGATAATTTTATCACTTCAGCCGGCTCTTCCGATACTTCATCAGCATCCATAAGTCCTACAGGACAGTTTCCTAGATAAATATAATTGATTCGTAGGGCAAAAGTGATAGTGGTGGTAATAATGGAGCATCATCTATGCTCATTGGATAGATTCAGCTTTTTTGTCTCATAATCCTCCATACTATGGCCCACCGGGTATTAGCATTTATCGTAAGTTATTCCAAAAGTTTGGTATACGGGAAGATGATGTAATCCAGAAATTTGAGAAACTATTGTGGACTCCACATATCTAGATGAAAAAGTAAAAGATGGAGATATTATTAAGAGTGTCAGAGTGGATACATACACCAGGCCATACCCATTGCCACATCTCTCTTTTTCTAGAAGGTCAAAAGCTACTTTTCGGTGCTGATGTGCTTTGGAATTCCACCGAGGCTGGAGGATTAGTTATTCCTTACCATTTTATATTAGACAGGGTAACTGCAATGGCATCAGTAATGAAAGTGTCCCACCTGAAATTTGAGAAATTATTTTAGGGCATCAAGATGAACCTATTTTAGAAAATGCACAGAAAAAATCAGGACGTCATCAAAAATATAAGGATTTAGCTATAGCACATAACTTCTTCTAAACTTCGTGGATTGAGAATTTTCCCAGTAATAGTATGTCTGATGTTGGTCAGCTTTTGTACTCAAGTCAGCTTTTTTCCTCGTAAATATTACGAAGTTCAGCCTTTTTAGCTTTATCCGTCTGTTCATAAATGAGGAAAGGATAGGTGGGATGTTTCAATTAGACAGAATATCATGCGCTTATTTCTACTACTGCATCTATAATAACCGGAAGATTTACTGGTAATGCCTGTACTCCTATAGCTGATCTGGCATGTATGCCTACATCGTGGCCGTACAATGAAAGAATCAAATCAGAAAAGCCATTGGCCACATCAGTTGTCTTGGTAAATCCATCCACTGTATTTATCATTACTCTGACCTGCAGCCAAGCTGCTACTTTATCCAATCTTCCTAGTTCACGTTTAAGGCTACCTAATATAGATAAACCGGCTAATTTTGCAGATTCATACCCCTGTTCAACTGATATGTCATTTGTTCCTACCTTGCCAAAAGGTCCTGCAACTGAACCATCCGGGTTCTGAGGCCCATGGCCTGAAATGTATGCTTTATCTCCTCGAAGTCGTATCCATGCAGAGGGAGTTTTGATGTTTGGTGGTACTTTGAGTGGTTCTGGGATTTTAAGACCAAGGGATTTAATCCTAGCGTGTATTCGATCTGCTTCATCATTATTATTATGATCTTCGTTGTCAATACTACGATGATAGGTAGGCGATGTCGTTACTTTAACATTGAAATAATCACATTAAAATATATATCGGTACCATCACGTATTACAAAGCACAAAACTTAAACAACCAACAAATAACCAACCAATTAAGATCACATTGTTGTAACAAGGGCATATGATAAAAGGATAAAAAAATTAATGCTAGTCAATAATATGTCTGAAGGTCAGAGTATTGCAGAAGAATAATAATAATAATGAAGACAACAAAATAAGCAGAACATTTAGAGGATTGTCTGAAAAAAAGGAGCATGCATTAATCTGTTATGTGCTACCAGGCTATCCTAATGCTAAAGCTAGTACCGCTCTTAAGATAGTATCAACTATGGTTGAAGCAGGAGCGGACATAATTGAAGTTGGAATCCCATTTTCCGACCCAATTGCTGACGGTCCTGTGATTCAGGAGGCTTTGCACCAATCGCTAAATAATGGAATCAATCCTGACGAATGCCTAAGAGTTGTAAGTAGAATCAGAAAGAAGTTTTCAAAACTGCCCATTGTTGCAATAACATACTATAATATATTGTACAAAAGGGGACTAAATTCATTCTTAAAACAATCCACGAAATGTGGAATAGATGGATTCATTATTCCCGATATACCAATCGAACACTGTAACGAATATGTAAGCGAAGCCTCGAAGTTAGGATTAGTAACTCCTTTTTTGGTATCTCCAAATACAAGTGAGCATAGGCTACGATCTATAGCTTCAATGTCGTCAGGGTTTCTGTATGTTGTATCAGTCTATGGAACAACTGGGATGCGTAAATCATTTGAAAAATACACGTTTGATAACATTAGGAGTGTAAAAAGAATTATAAACTCAAAGAATATTACTACTACTCCTTCTATTCCAATAATAGTGGGTTTTGGAATTAATACACCAGAACATGCTAAGCTTATACTCAATTCTGGTGTAGATGGGATAATAGTTGCAAGTAAACTTATTGACAAAATAAAGGAATCAAGAAATAATGAAGCATGGATGCTTCAACAAATAAAGGCAATTGTATCCAGTATGAAGAAAGCATGTAAAGAACAATAGTGATCGCAGAACATTCGTCATAAGAATACTTATATCACTACTGTGCTTTTACGTGATTGATAATTGGATGTAGTTGATAATTTATGAAGAATACAGACTTCGTGAAATCAAATAATTATACTATATACAATAATAACAGTAGTGACATTGCTATAGAGATTAGCAATCTAACAAAGCATTTTGAAAATGTCATAGCCTTGGAAAATTTGTCGCTGGCAGTAAGGGATGGTGAGATATTTGGCCTGCTTGGACCGAATGGATCTGGCAAAACTACAACTATCAATATTGTAAGCGGTCTGTCCAGACCTACCTCTGGGCAAGTAAAAGTACTTGGCTACGATATTACGCAAAATACACATGAAGTTCATGCAGTTCTGGGAGCTGTGCAACAAGAGACAGCACTTTATGAGGAGCTTACAGCTTGGACGAATATGACAATCCACGCTGATCTTTATGGTGTGCCTCGATCTAAGCGGGAACAGCGTATTACTGAAATGCTCAATCTAGTTCAACTTTATGAACGACGTCATAATCGCGTTAGTACTTTTTCTGGGGGTATGAAACGTCGTTTAGCATTATCTAGAGCTCTGTTGCATGATCCTAAGCTGCTTTATTTAGACGAACCAACGTTAGGAGTTGACGTACAAAGCAGACGAGCACTATGGGATTATATTTTGGATTTAAAAAAGAAAGGTAAAACAGTTCTCTTGACTACCAACTATTTAGAGGAAGCTAATGCATTATGTGATCGTTTAGCTATTCTAGATCATGGTAGACTAGTAGCCCTCGATACACCATTCAACCTTAAGCGAAGGTACGGCGACACTATTATAGAAGTAGAAACGGCATCACCTATATCTCAGGATATCATGTCACAAGTACATGCTCTTTCTGGAGTAACTGAAGTGCACCAAAACGATAAAGCGCTTAAAATAGCATCGACAGGCGATGACAAATCTACAATAGGACAGATCGTTATGCTCCTTACTAAGGAGACCTCACTCAGGACAATTTCCCAACGGGAACCAAATTTGGATGAAATCTTTTTGAATTTAACTGGAAGTGCATTAAGGGACTAATAATAGGTAAGCAAAAGAAAAAGCCAACAAAGCAAGTAGGCAAATGATGATTATGGTTTCCGTTATCAATCAGCTTGGACTCAGAGATAACCGTACTCTTCGTGTAATTTTATCAATGGCTCAAAAGGATATTCGAAGCTCTTTTACAGAACGGGCCTTTATGATAACGAGCATCATCATTCCTATCAATTTCTTGCTTCTTTTTCTACTATTTGCTCTTACAGGTGGCGAAGCGCCCACAGCGATTGTTCTTGAAGATCATGGTCCTTATGCTATGCAGTTCGTATCAGCAATACAACATTCTCATTCATTTATAATACAACAAACCACTCCTAGCGAGGCTCAGAATCTTATGCGGCAAGGCAGGATTGTATCGATTATCACCATTCCTCCTAATTTTGATAGCTCAGTACGGAATGGATTTGAGGTACAGTTGCCTGTTATTGTTAATAACCTTGATGTGGACTTTACAAATGATATTCGTAGAGCAGTACCATTAGCAATAACTTCATTTTATGCAAATGCTTTCCCAAATCAAGTAGTAATAAGAGCTCACGAATTAGATACTTATTCCCATGATACTGGATATATTCAATATCTGGTTGTAAGCCTGATGGTCATAAGTATTATGCTTGGTGGGCTACTCCAAGCAGGGGCTAATGCAGCGAGGGAATATGAAAATGGGACAATCAAGGAGATAATCTTATCGCCTGCAAGATTATGGGCTATACAACTTGGCAAGATTTTGGGTGCACTTGTACTTAATTCACTCTCTGTTCTAGTTGTGATAATCGTGATTGTATTTTTGATTGGTGTATGGCCAGTACATTGGGATGAATTGCTTGGATTTACACTGCTACTTATGATAACATTTGTGGCATTAGGGACGCTTATTGGCACGCTTGTGCGTCGTAGGCAATCGGTTATACCTCTGAGTATTGGTATAACTATTCCAATCTTCTTTCTAAGTGGTGCCTTTGGTCCTGCTGTTTGGGGAGATCAGACTATTGCCTTTATAACTCAATTTCAGCCAGTATATTATGGTATTGCAATATTTCAACATGCTTTTCATGACTTTGTAACTACCCAGACAGGACCGCTATACGATAAAATCATATTAATTGGCTTTGCTGTCGGCGCAGTATTTGGTAGTGTCATTGCTGTTCGCTCAATTCTGCATTAATAATGATCACTATGGTGGTAAAATCATGGCTTGCAATCCTAGCCATTGTACGTAAGGATATTGGTGTATGGCTTCGGCAACCAACAGCTATTACCGCTACTATTCTTCCTGCAATCGCATTCATGATCATTCTTTACTTTGGAGCTCAGGCAGTAGGACGTAATCCTGTAGCATTAGTAGTACAGGACAATGGCTCTCGTGCCCAAGAACTTGTCAGTATACTTAATAGCTCTGATGCATTCAAGGTTTCCCTTATAACTACAAAACAAGATGAAGCAGAGCAAGCACTAAAACATATACAAGTAGCAGCAGTCATAACTATCCCTTCTAACTTTGATATTGCATTTAATGCACGCAAATCCGATCCAGTCACTATTCATATAAATAACCTTAATCTCGATTTTACAAATGACCTCCGTAGATCTCTCCCTGCCGCCATTAGTGAATTTTACTCTTCAACTCAAGCTAACAATAGCATCATTAATAACAATAACACTAACATCAATAATCCTATCAAAATCCATGTCAAGGAGACGGACCTAAGAAAACAAGATGTTGACCTCCTTAGGTTTGAGATTGTACCAAATATGGTACTTTTATTAACCACAGCTGGAATTGTAAATGCAGGGTTAGCGACAGCTAGGGAATGGGAAGATTCGACGATAAAGGAACTCTTGCTAGCGCCAATTTCTCGAAGCAGCCTTATTGCTGGTAAGATAATAGCAGGATGGCTTACCACTATGCTTGTAGCTGCAGTTATATTAGTAATAGGTGCAGTAACAGGCTATCTAAGACCAGATAGCTTGCTATATTGGCTCACTACTATAGTGATAATAATGTTAATCGCTCTAGCCAGTGTTGGTATAGGTGTAGCCATAGGATCAGCAGCACGACGTTTTCAGCGAGTCACAGCAGTTGGTATTCCACTCTCAATAGATCTCTTTTTTCTAAGTGGTGGCATTACTGTGGCTGCATTCCTTCCAGCATGGCTTCAAACAGTTGCTCATTTTATTCCTACATTTTATGGAACCCATGCATTGCAGACTTCAATCTTTTATAGTTCCATCGAAGGCTTGGCACAAGATATATTAGTGCTGGTTGGAACTGCATTTGCAACTATTGCGCTCGCTGTATTTTCATTAAGAAGGAGCACATTGGTATAATGACAATGTAAATAATAGAAAGAATAATTGAAGCAAACAGTTGCGTATTAGGAATGATGTCATCTCATACACATGTTCATGCCAGCTACTTTATTTGCAGTTGTGTTCATCTATCAAAGTACTACCACACCCTGAATTATCTTAAAAGATGTGTAACTGTTAGAGATGCGGTATTGCTGTCCCTATCGTTAGTAATCTATCTAGGCCTTTAATGACAAGGCCTGCTGCTGTTTTGCAGAGGCGGATAAAGTGGATAGAGAATTATTATCATGGTGCGATTGTTAATTATCTCAAAGCGCTAAGACAAGAGCTGCATAGTTGTTAGAAGAAGATGCCAAATACGATAAATTAAGAATCTTAGCTTTGTATAGCTGCAGAATACACACAGAACCTATGATCCAAGATAACAAAGATGAGTCGTCCGTTAAAAAGCCTTTATTTTCAAGAAAGGAAATTGTACACTTGGTAAGAAAATTCATTCTAGCATATATTCGTGGAGAGATAACATTCGATTTGGCAACAATACCTGGAACCTATAAAAAGGGATTAGAAATAGATATCATGCCTATTGGCGAAGCACAAGCATTTGATGAAACGCAAAAGCATTTCTTTCAAATTCCTGATACAATGCTTAAGTGTGCGGGATTAATAAACACTAACGAAGAAGAATATGACGCATGTATTGATATGCTTTTCAAGTTCATGATTTTTGGTAGAGCAACAAAAAGTATTGATGGACAATTTTTGATGGACTGGAAATAGCCGTCAGACGTTCTTATTTCGGGATTTCTAGGATAGCTTTATCCTTTGCTGTAAAGCTCTTGCATTTTATCTCTTCTCCATTGTACTTGTTGATCTTGATTTTGCTGGTGTGCCCATATCTGAGCTCAAACGTTCCATTTCCTCTGCATGCTTTTGATGGGGTCTTTCACTTCTAGTCTCGATATACTGGGATACTTAGCTTTAGCATTTTGTATTTACTGCACAGTAGGATACAGGATGAATTAGAACAATTGAGAAAATAGAGTATTAGCTGGCTCTATCTCATCTTTATTTATTTCAACTAGATTCTAATAACTACCTACATTTTTTTGAAGCAATGCCTGTACAGTAGGGTCAACTCTCCCAGATTCAGTCATAATGAAGCAATGGGTTGACATGAACTGCTGCGCTCCTCCAAGCCTGTCTTCCCATTTAGGTAACATATTATTTACACAGTTTTCGTTAACTGCATCAATGTATTTAGAGAAAATGAGCCATGGATTGTCGAAACGTCCTATTTACTTGCTAATAGCACTTCTTGGTTTGCTTTGCCAGCTGCATTTTCCAAATCAGAAACAAATTCCTTTTGTATCATTACATCATTTCTTGTTCCAAGCCTAGTAAGATGGCCGGCAACAATGGTATCAAAGTTATAGTTATTTAAGGCTATATCGTAAGCATTGATTTCAATACAGGTTGGTCTTTTAATATCCCATTTGAAACTAGACGTACTTCTCCATTATTTTTTTGCAGAACTAAAATATCTTTACTATTGTTGCTGTTATCGATAAACGCCATGCTGGTTTGGATAAGATAATCCTTGTACTACTAACTCTGCTCTTAAGGTAGGATCATTGAAAGTTGGTACTGTAGAACCTACTGCTGCTTTAACATTGGTGGCATACACATCACGAGCAAAAAGATATCTGCTGCAAATGCTGTAATTTGATAAAAGAAACAATGCGAGAATTGCTAATGTTATTACTGGTTTTGCAGAAGAACAATACATAGAATTAATTTCGTTCTTATAACACGTGAGATGATATTTGTTCTTTTTGGACCGCAATATCCTATTTCATTCTATAATCCTAGAATTGTCTATAATGAGGGTTTCAAAGACTAATGTAAATAGTTAGGAATAGACATTACCAATGATGTGGAAAGACAGCTACTATAGACTGTTCAGCAACTGCTTAAATCCAACAGAAATATCTGGGTTATATCCTAAATTGCACTATTCTAATAAATAAAATGGTATTCTAATTCATGTATTCAAATATAGCCTAGATTAGTCAGAAGATTTATTGTTCTTATAGTTCCTAAAATATGGAGCAATCTCATCTGCAACAAGCTTAACTAAGTTGTCTCTGTTGGGACTTGAGTTCGTTAGCACAATCTCAGTAAAACCCAGCTTTACATACTTTTGTAATTTCTTTATAGCATCTTCACTGTTTGTTATTACAAGTAACATATCTTCTAGCATATGATCACCAATAACTTGTCCATTTTCTTCTATTTTCCTCGGATCATGTACATCAACATCAAAAAAGGCCTTTATCATAGATCCTCTCCAAAATCTAATTGATTCAATTGCATTTTGCTTATCATTAGGATCATATGACGCTGGAATGAACAGTATTTTTTCTAATGACTCGTAATCTTTTCCTGCTCTTTTAGCCCCTTCTTTTAATGCTGGAAAGAGATTACCACTAATCAAATCCACATTTAATTCATTGGTAACAAATCCATCCGCATATTCTCCTGCAAGCATTGCTGATTGTTTACCCAATCCTGCAATATACAATGGAATTGGAGCTTTGGGTTTAGTATATAGATTGGAATCTTTAACCCAGTAATATTTCCCTTTGAAATTAACCCAATCTTCAGTCCAAAGTTTTTTAATCAGATGTATTGCCTCCTTCAATCTTTCAAATTTTTCTGAATTAGAAGGCCAGTGATTACCAGACGTTACCTCGTTAAGAGACTCTCCTCTTCCAACACCCAGAAATACCCTATTTGGAAACATGAATCCTAATGTGGCAAATACCTGAGCTACGATAGCTGGATGATATCTCAATATAGGAGCTGTTACACCAGTTCCTATTGTTATTTTATTAGTTTTGGCTAATGCAGCTCCTAGCCATGGCCATGCTGCCCCTCCTGAAGCTCCTGTGTTCCACCAAGGCATATAATGATCACTAGTCCAACATCGCTCAATTCCATTCTGATCCATGTAAATTACATCGTGTAACAAATCAGCTGGATTAACCTGTTCGTGAGCAGCTTGAATGCTGATTCTTACTACTGCCATTCAACAGTTCTATGTGTAAAATAAAATATAGCAATTTCATCTTTTGATGATTTCAAAGCTGCCAATAACAGAATAATGCAATAGTTTCGTAGAAAAGCAAAAGGTATATCGTGCTATAGTAAATATGACTCGATGAAATCTACAATCCAAAGCGTAACGTCAAGATATGCTAAATTAGAAAACATTTCGCCAGATGAATTGAACCATACTACAATTATCGAAGAACTTGAAGAGGCAAAAAATGAGATAAATAAGATAATTGAAGAAGATTTAAGAAATGTAAAGAGCCTTTCAAGTAGCCATAATAAAGAAATTCCATTCAACGAATTTTTAAAACCATCTTCTACAATCAAGGCAGCGTTCTACATAGAAAGTGATCAGTCACAAGAGCCTCTATTGTTCTATTATGCGCATTGGACTATGAGCTTGTCTGCTTTACGATCTCTTACTCAAAATATAATTGAAATATCAAAGGAATTGAAGACATTTTATGATAATTATATGAAGGCGGCTGCTACACATGAAAAAGGAATAGAATTTAATCATTTTATTCGTGCATATCAAGACTTTACTGGATATCTAATAGGTATCTACAATACAACAAGGCAATATTCTGATCTATTTATCGAAGTATGTAATGAAATAGATCCTAATAACAAGGAAGAGACACTTGCTAAATATCAATCAGATATGGACTATCGTCAATTATTAGCCGATGTAAAGGAACTGCTCTTGCATGGAAATATAGGAAGGCTGAATGTTTTTCCACTTCTCAGGTCTGCGTTAGAAGTTTTCATTACGCAGGAGTTATTCACTATGAAGAAAAGTAGCAGATACAACAATAATCAAATAATTTTTCTGAATAACCGAATTCCTAGTATTAAGACCATAATAAGAATAATAGGAAAACTCAAGTTAGAACGATTCTTTAAGACTGACTCTCTAAGAAGGTTGTATACCTGGCAGAGTATCGTTATTCATAAGGGTTATCGAACTGATGATTATTTGTTATGGTTTGTATCTGAGCGCACCGCATTAGAGATACTAGCTGCATTTGATGCAAATTTAAAACATTATAGAGATCAGATTCTTGAAGAGCTTCAAAATGAGAAGGAAATACAGATAAAATGATAGTTATGATTTATTTGATTATGCTCATAAAATATGAAATTTAAGAATAAACCAAACTGATTGATATGGATGATAGCACTATTGTCTAGGTATTTTTATACCAATTGAGATTAGTGTATCGCATCTGAGATTTCTGCCATTTGAAAGGTAATTTTCGGTGCTGTGCCTATTAATGCGTTAAGACATAAAAATAACAAGAGCACTTGAATTCAATTCATTCTGTCTAGTTTCCAGCTTTGAGTTCTACTTATAATCTTCTACAATGTATAGCCATAATAGAATTAACAGCTTCATGTATTAACTTTAGCGTAGTTGAAACTACTGATTAGGTTGGTTCTGTACATGTGAATTTAAAAGCACCATGTTTTGTACCTTGACAAGAGAAATATTTGTGCAAAAATTAGTATAAGACATAACTGGTTCTAACCCAAGTCAGAATATGCCAAAAGCAGAAAATAGAAAAATGCTGCCAATATACTCAGCAGCAATAGCAATTTTCAGTACAACTGTTGGTATTATATCAATGGGAGTGATGGTGACATATGCCACCAATGACCAAAATGAAATCGATTTTAGCCCACAGAATGGAGCTTGTTATAATGCAGGGTTGGCAGATGGGCAAAAAAATAGCCTATATAATCAAAGTATGGTGAAGCAGTGTGGAGTTAACGGTCATGCGTACTACCAAGGATTCGTAGCAGGTTGTATAACAGGACAAGGGAAAGATTTCTTTTCATGTCAAAGCTTAACTAATGCACCAATTGGCAGTGATAGCGGCGGCAGCGGCAATGCTGGTGGTGATAGTGGTAATACTAACTATGGCGGCTGAGAATATCTGTCATGTCACGACTTTATTCAAAGTCGTCGGTGGTGGAATAAAATATGCATAAGTGCGGAAGTTTATGATGGAAAGCGGTTACATTGCCTGATAAGCCTAACAGAACAAAGAAAATAGAATACTAGTTTTATTATAGATAAAAATGGACAATATGAAAAAAATAGCCATAGTTTCGGTAATAGCAATTGCTGCGTTTATGATTGCGGCCACTACACTAATAGCCGGGCATGATGCACAAGCAAGATTAGTGATAATCAACAAGAGGCAATTCAAGGATAACAGCCAAAATATCAAATTTCCTGAGAATACTAATGGGCAGACAGTGACACACAACCCGACTAACGTTCAAACTCAGCATGTAGACCCAAATGACGGCAGTTGACAAACCTGCGGCTGCTGATAGACTAGAATAGAAAAGCAAAGCAAAGCAAGATAGATTATGTAGAATAAATCCCCCTCAATCACTTTTCTTTTTCATTTGTAGATTACGCACACAAAGATATAATTTTAGATATAATAACAGATTGGCCCTTCCATAAAACGATAAGTAATTAACTAAATAATGAATCCACATTATAGCTTTTAGCGTTACTAGATTGACTGTTTTCTTTCAATTTTCGTCCAATTGCTAGATTCTTTTCCCGATATTTAGACAAGTGTCTATATCGGAGATAATTACTCAAGTACGTGGCTAAGCTGAATTATGTACTAGCATAGTGAGCTGAGATGACTTATTCCCCGGTACTCTGCTTTGTTCTTTATTCTACTAGTAACTTGCTTGTAATATCCTTTACTACGATTGATTTTATGTTGACAAACTCCTTAATTCCAAATTCCGATAGTTCTCTTCCTATGCCTGAGTATTTGGTGCCGCCAAAAGGAAGCCTGGGATCAGACTTAACCATTTCATTTATCGATACAATGCCACTCTGAATGTGTCTTGCAAGACGAGTTCCACGCTCAATATTGTTAGTCCATATGCTTGCTCCCAAACCGAACTCTGTATTATTTGCTTCATTAATAGCTTCATCTTCGTTATTGACTATAATAATAGGTGCTGCAGGTCCAAACACTTCATCTTTTACTATATCCATTTCGTGATTTACATTTGAGACTATGGTAGGTTCATAAAAATATCCATTTCCTTCAATTTCCTTTCCTCCTGTCAATACTCTAGCGCCTTTGGTCTTTGCATCTTCTACCTGTTTTGACAATGCATCCCTTTGATTCTGTCTAACCAAAGGTCCTACAGTTGTCTTTGGATTCATCGGATCCCCAACAACCTCTGCCCTTATATTCTCCACAAACAACTTGGAGAATTTTTCAGCAATTTCCTTAACAACAATAAACCTTTTTGCTGCAATACAGCTCTGACCAGTATTGAGTAATCTTGCTTGAGCTGCCATGTGTGCTGTCTGGTTTAGATCTGCGTCTTCAAGGACCACGAATGGATCGCTACCGCCTAATTCTAAAACGAATTTTTTTAAATCTTTCGTTGCAAGCTCTGCAACTCTTCTCCCTGTGTTAATACTACCAGTAACTGAAACTGCATCAATTTGTGATTCTATTAGCGCTTCCCCCGCTCTATAATCTCCTATGATAGATTGAAATACATCATCTGGAAATCCTGCATCTTTAAATGCGTTCTCAATTTCTATAGCACTACCCAATGATATACTAGAATGCTTAAGAATACCTACGTTACCTGCTGTCAGCGTAGGAACGGCATATCTCATAACTTGCCAGAATGGGAAGTTCCAAGGCATTATGCCAGCTACTACACCCAGAGGCTCAAAGGAAACGAAACTTTTACGAAATTCTGTTGGGATGAGCTCGTCTCTCAAAAACGATTCTGCATGATCCGAGTAATAGTCGCAAACCCATGCACATTTTTCTATTTCAGCTATTGATTGTCTTATGGGTTTGCCCATCTCCTCTGTGATAAGACTTGCGTATTCGTCTTTGTTTTTTCTCATAACCCTGCCTAGACTCCTCATATAGGCAGTGCGTTCAGAAACGTCCAATTTACTCCATTTTTGAAAGGCTGCTCTCGCACTTTTGACCTTCTGTGCAATTTCTTCACTGCTCATGTTATCATAAGTTGCAAGAATCTTGCCGGTAGCAGGATTTATTGTTTCAATTTTATTAGGCATACTCTATCATAAATATAAATATAATATAAATGCAAATTTCAAATCGGCAATGTTCTTCACACAACCTAAATAATAGGGAGGCTAATAAAAACACTTTAAGTAGCGAACGAGCGTTCTTCTACAGCATTTATTCCAGGTGAATTACCTTGTATTGTGTTGGTACAGTTAATGATTGGAACTGAATTGGCGATATCCTTGAATTCCAATTTGTAAAAGCCGCATAAGTTGATCTGCTGTGTTAGAATATATCAAAGAATACGTCTTAAAAAACGTGGTGTACTATTCTGTTTAACTCTGCTTTTGGTAATTCCCTCAATCTTTTTACTTCTCTTTCTTCTTTGCGTTCAGCGCGTTGTATTTTTGATAATCTATCATAATGATAGCGTTTGACTACATATAAATCCCCCTTTCTATCTTGTCTTAATTTCAGACACTCTACTTTGAATATTAGCTTTTGGCATAGTGGACAATACAACAACCTGTGTATCCTATTTTTAGATTCTAGAATATGTCCATTTTTATCTTTAAACCACACCATTCTTAATATATCCCAGCTATCCTTGCACTATATCTTTAAAGGATCTTTGCGCTTTTTCATCTCGAGAAGGTTTCTTAAAATTTTTATCAATCATTTTTCTCTTACTTATTAGAAACCGATTTCAATACACTCCCAATTGTTATCAAAATAGTTATTGTATATCAGATTGCAAGTGGATTTAGGATAAGAAAGGTCATGCCCACATTATGCTAAGGTTCTAATACACATTTAATTTTAGGCAGGAGAGACCGCTTGTCTGCAGTGCTTAATTGGTTTTGGTAAAGTGTGTACGTATGTCTGCATGCAACTCTAACAAACGCCTTTATTTTTTAGTTGTAACCGGATAGTAAGCGGCTATTATCGGTAGTTAGTTATACGGTATCATCGATTCCTTTCAAATAATAAGTAAACAATCATTGAGATTTGATACTTTGTTACCATGTATCGGTGATAATGCTTCTGTACATCTTAAACGGCCTCATAATTTCAGATTAGAGATTACTAAGACCTAAATATTCTTAATGGTAACATATGTGTGCACAAAGCAATTAGTGAGAAAGTACAATGTGGAATCATTGTTCTCTAAATCCCAAACTACATTGTACCAGCTAATTGCTTTGTGCTAGTCGTGGGTTATTTATCTATTTATGTATTTATTTATCTACATGTTTATTATTCACAGATAAAAATAATAATTAACTAAATAATGAATCCAACTTTATAGCTTTTAGCGTTGCCAGATTGACTGTTTTCTTTCAAATTCCTGTATTCCACCACAATACTCTGAGCACAATATCAAAAGTTATAATAGTGCAGTTTTGAATGTGACCTCTATAACGTCATCAGCAGCAGTTCTTACAAATCAAAAAACTGTTTTACTATCTGTAAAATAAAGGATTTCAGAGTGTAGAACTAACAATGGTGGACATACAAGAGCTATATACTAAGAAGTCTTCAGGATATTATAGTGAGTCTGCAAAGATATTTGTCTCCCATGATAGTAAATATTATGATGAAATCGCAAAAGCATATATCCAGACAAGAGAAGAATACAAATATACTTCGCAATGCGGACTGAATCAGAAAATACAAAAAGAAGAACAAGAAGAACTACATAATCAAACAAGAAGAAAGAGGAGAATACTTGTAGTTGATGATGAACCTGATGTTTGTATGGTTTACCAGATTGTATTGGAAGATGCTGGATTTGAATGCATATCATATATAGATTCAGTTAAAGCTCTACAAGAATTCAGGCCTGCCTATTATGATTTAATTTTACTTGATATCAAAATGCCTGTACTAAATGGGTTTGAGGTTTGTAAGAAGATAATAGAACTTGATAAATCTGTACATATCGTCTTTATAACAGCTTCAGAGGAGTATTATGAGAAGTTTAGAAGGCAACACTTCCCAGAACTAGGTAAGATTAACTATATTCAAAAACCAATTGGAAATGAAGAGCTAGTACAAATAGTAGATATGATAGTAGCAAATTCAATATCTATAGAATAGTCGGTACATGTTACTTATACTGCACCTATTATTTATTCTTCTATCATAGTTAATAACATAATAATGCTTTCTTAGGTCATACGATAAAACAATAAATGTTCCAAGTACGTTTTTGTTAAACTCAATGAGAATAGCTATATAATGATGCTACGTTAGCGTTGCCAGATTGATTGTTTTCGCTCAAATTTCCTGCCTGGTTAATGAAGACGTATTAGCAATTCTGTATACTATACAATACTGATTTTTAATCTGGAACGATTTAAAAATATCTTATATTACCTTTGTCTTTCCATTAAACCGTTGATGTATGCTGTTTCAAGCATCAATAATGCATATAGAACATTCGCCACATGAGTATATACTATTGATTCCACTACAGGGTCGTTTGCTATATTTGTGCGAGTAGTGTAAATTATCTCAGTGCTATTGCTATTCAGTACTTTTAATTTGAAAACCTCATTGATTTGTATTTGAGAGTCATAAGTTGTTGTAGTAAATTGCAGTTCACTATTGGCTTTATTAGTAGATGTTAACCTCTTTGTGACCCCTGTAAAGAATTCAGGAAATAATTGTTCTAAGCGTGTGTCTTTAAGACTACGATAAATAACATTAGCTGGAACACGTAAAGAAAGACGTTTGATTATTGATGACACAGTGTCACAAGTCAAAGCTTGATGTCATAATAAAAAAGTATGCGAGATTACTATTTCAAGCTGCGATGATATATAAGATTACTTGTTTTGGCATGAGTAATTACGCCTGGGCTTCCCTGATGAGAGAAAGTAACGGAACCATTGTGCTTAAGGTTCTCTACAGCTGCTTGCGCCATACCTGCTTCTGCTATAATTCCAATGATTGAAGCAATTATTAGTGAGCAACGTCGAGAAACTTGCAATCGTTGCTGGTGTCATTGAATTAGGAAAATGATACCTACGTTGGTTGTAATTTCTTCCTGTCCAGAGATAATAGGGGTTGGTCTAGCTTTTTCTGCT
>DATFDI010000077.1:0-25753 GCA_035252175.1 Nitrososphaeraceae archaeon | reverse complement strand
ATCAGAAAGGAAGTCAGACTTACAGCTGGGTTTAGGAAATTTTTTGATACTCAATTAATATATGCAGATGTAAGACCAGCTATCAAAGAAATGTTTATGGGCCATAGTATAGGCCTTGATGACAACTATTTCAAACCAAGTGAAAATGATGTATTAGAGGAATATCTTACAGCAATCGACTGGCTGACGATAAATGAAGAAAATAGATTAAAGATGCAAGTCAAAGAGCTAACAGAGAAACAGGATGAAATTGAAATTGTGAAAAAGAGACATAAGGAGGAGATGGAGTCGATGAGAGAGGAGATGAATCAGCGATTTCATCATGTTATGTCAATTATACAGCAAAATCCAACGTTGGCACAAGTGAAACCAAACGTATTATTAAAACATGCAGAGACTAATGGCGCCACTTTATAGAGCTCAAAGCATCTGCGCTTTATTGACCTATTTTATATTTTAAGAATGGGTTTTCATAATCTTCAAGCGTCTCGTATGTTCCCTCAATTGTCTTATTAATAAACTCTGAATCTATTTGTGTAATGTCCCACATGTAATTGGATGTTCTTGCATATTCTGCTTGTCTGATAATTTCTTTTCCAGTAAAATTGCAGATGAACGTCAATACTTGTTCAGATTCTTTTTTCATATCAAGATGATTAAGCTTCTTCTCAAAAGATTCCCTGAGGTTCGTAGTAGCCACCATAGGATCATAAGACGAGTCATCTAGAGAGACATGTCCCTTTGGGGTTTTTATCAAACCAAAAGTTTCTTGCATATGAATTCGTATATCTGAGAATTTTGCAAATACTGTGGAGATTAGCATATTCAGAAAATCTTTATCTTTAATTATCTTAGGCCATAATATTGTGGAACGCAGCATATACGTCTTAAGGATTTCAGAAAAGATGCGAAACGATGTTGATATCAAATCTGTGGCATAGAAAAACTCATCTATCTCAGCTAATGCCCTACGATCTTCCCCCCTTAAGGCCCTCCTGAATTGATGGCGATTTGCTTCATCTATGGCACTGGGTTCTGGATCTGAATAATGACGAGTCTTTAAGTCATCATATCGCCTGTTTATATGTTCCTTGACTTTTTTCAATAATGAAATTAATACACTTTCAAATTCGTCTAGCTCCCTCGAAGTTACAGTCACTGGATTATTTGTCTCTACGAAGTATCTATGATCTCTTCTGTTTACCTTCTTATCTTTGAGTATACCATCATCCACCAGATCTGTTACTGTATCATAAGCTGGCATTCTAGAGATCTCATCCTTAACTCCTTGAGCAATTTGATCAAAGGTACAGCCCTGATTTTGACTAACGAATTTACTTATAATTTCTCTTCGTTCTTTTTCTTCCATTTCATCTAGTAATTCGTATATTCGTATATATACTTATACGTTAATATCCGTGTTGCTTATACTATGTTATGCATCGAACTACGATCTTAGTGAATGATGAAACACGAGAACGTCTTAAAGAATTAGGTAGAAAAGGACAGAGCTACGACGAACTAATCAATCAACTGCTAGAGATTAGGAGGATCCAATTAAAGGATAGGTGAATTCAAGTATATGATAAATTATTTTGAAGCTAATGATGATCACTTGTGTGAAGCAGTTAATTGTCTTGAAAAGCCTACAACTGAGATCAACCTGAAAATAGGCCAAAGACAAACAATTACCTTACGTGTCTGCTCCACATGTGTTAATAAATTTGAACAAAAAGAAAAGATGTTAGAGTCAGTTCTCCAGCCAGCCTCTAACATTCATCAAAACATACAACCATTTCAATGCGTGGGAACGCTTCAAGAAAATGGCTGACAAAATTACATTATGTAAGCCTGATATTAAGGATTTTGTTTTCTGCGATATCTGCGCAGCTGATGGATACCTATATGAAAAAGTTGTCTTCAAATATACAGGTTTTAGGTCAGAAGATGAAGATGGATTTGCTTACAAATATGCTGTAAGTGAATTTGAAAATCCAGATAGAATACATATCCATAGATCGTTAAGAGGTCTTCAACACCACGCATCACCTGACCACGACAGTCACCTAAAAGAGCACTTTGCTTGCGAGTTTTGGGAGGATCACTATGATCATAGTGATGCAATAACATTCATTGATATGCTGCCAGAACTCTTTCCAAGATTCTTCAAGAAAAAAAGCTTCAACAAATTACAGGAGTTTGTGAATTAACTTGATTATTAGAACAGGCGACGTTAATCTTCCAACTCAAATTGAGGTGAACACTTAATGGAAACACTAGCATTTGCATTAAAGTATATTCAACAAGGCTATAGCGTAATTGCACTCAAAGCTGGAAGCAAAATACCCTTTGTCAATAGCTGGGAAGCCTATCAGAAAACATTTGCATCGAAAGGTCAACTTGAGGATTGGTTCTCAAATGGCCATGCTACCAACAATATCGCCATAGTAAAAGGTAGAATATCTCGCATAATTGCCTATGATATAGATGGCGAAGAAGCACTCGCTCGTTTCAATCGAGCAGTTGAATCACTCGATGATGAAGAACTAAAGACAGCACTTGAAGATACAATGCATATAAGAACTGCTAGTGGAAATACAAACATCATAGTTGGTGTTAGAATAGAAGAGTTTACTTCAGCAGAAGATGATAAGCTCCTGGCAAGCCCTGTACTATGGACAAATGGTAGTAAACATAGTGAAATAAGAGCAAAAGGTGAAGGTGGTTATATTGTTGCTCCCCCCTCTTCACTTGCAGATGGAAAAAGATACGAGCTAATCGATGGCAAAAGTGCAGTGAGTAAATTATCAAAGACACAAATCTACAAGTTAATTTCTGCAATACGAAATCAAGCTTCCTCAAAAAACGATTGGGACTCACGTACTGATTCAGGGAACACAGATCTAAAGGAAGAAGATGTATCCAACATTGTAGCTATTCTAAAGCCATATTATCAACATGGAAACAGAAACGACTTTACAATGTATTTGTCAGGCCTAATGAAAAAAGAAGGCGTATCATTCCAAGGTGCTCTTAGAGTAATAGAAAGTATCGCTGCAGACGATGAGGAGAAATCTGCTAGAATCAGAACTTTAGAAGAAACTTACAAAAAAGAGGATTTGGATAAAGTATGTGGATATTCAGGATTATTATCAATACTTGTGAACCAAACACAAAATAGAGAAAAGGCAGAACAAATACTAGACGAAGTCAGATCTGTTTTCCCAAAAACTTCTGAAGTTGTCAAACATACTAAGCAGCTAACAGATACAGCGACAAAGGAAGAACAAAAATCACCATCTCAAATTCTAATAGAATTAGCTTACGAAAATACTTCACTATTCTTCAAAGATCAACATGGCATAGCACTTGCATTAGTAGCTCCAGTGGAGGGACGTAAGGAGCTAATACCACTTGAAAGTGACAAGTTCAAAAGATATTTAGCTAAACTGTTCTATGATAATAATGATAGTAGCATAGCTAATAAAGAATCCATCAACAACGCAATTCAGATACTCCAAGCCAATATAGAGTACCATGGCCAGACAATTCCCCTCTCTCTTAGAATAACATGGAAAGAAGATGCTATATGTTATGATTTAACAGACGTGCAATGGAGGTATGTTGAGATATCAAAAGATGGCTGGCAAATAAAAGATGATTCGTCTATAATGTTTGTTCGACATAACCAAGTAGCACAAGTATTACCTGACAGAAATTATGAGTGTGATATACTTGACAAATTCGTTGGATTAACTAATGTTAAAGATGACAAGGATAAGCTGCTGCTTAAAGTCTACATCATATCATTGTTTGTCCCAGATATAGCTACAATGCTGATGGTCCATGGAGAACAGGGGGCAGCAAAGTCACTTCTTCAAAGATTGATAAAACAGCTAGTTGATCCAAGCAGGCCCGTATTGCTTACTCTGCATGCTAGTAAAGATGAGTTTATACAGCAGCTAAGCCACAACTACGTAGCATATTATGACAATGTAAGAGGCACTCCAAAATGGCTTGCAGATGAAGCATGTAAAGCTGTAACAGGAATAGGACAGACAAAGAGAAA
Organism: Nitrososphaeraceae archaeon; assembly: GCA_035252175.1. Classification (GTDB taxonomy): domain Archaea; phylum Thermoproteota; class Nitrososphaeria; order Nitrososphaerales; family Nitrososphaeraceae; genus JAFAQB01. The sequence continues at coordinate 21,684 of DATFDI010000077.1, read as the reverse complement.
GCTATACACAAATGACGAGGATGTTGTTTATGAATACAAGCGCTGCCTTGGATTTAGTGGTATTAACATTTGCATGACTGAGCCTGATGTACTAGACAGAAGTATACTAATAGAGCTAACACGAATTCCAAGAGACAAGAGAAAATTAGAATCACAAATATTATCTGAATTTGAACAAATAAAGCCCAAAGTTCTTGGATATATTTTTGATGTACTGGTAAAAGCGTTGGAGATTAAGCCTGGCCTACAGCTCAATGACCTACCCAGAATGGCAGACTTTGCATTGTGGGGGGAAGCAATATCGCAAGCTATGGGGAACAGACCTCTAACTTTTCTGAATGCGTATTATGACAATATTGGGCGCCAAAATATAGAAGCAATAGATTCACATCCACTTGCTCATGTAATTGCCAAGTACTTTGAAGATGAGAACAAGGGAGGGGTTCTCAAAGGCTCTCCTCTGGAGATACTGGAGGTATTGAAGGAATTTGCACAGAATCACAAGGTTTCTACAGATAGTAAACTATGGCCAAAATCAGCAAACTCTCTGAGTAGAAGACTAAATCAAATTCGCTCTAACCTACTTGAAGGTTTAGAAATAGAAGTTACAATTAGCAGAACCACAACTACCAAAGACAAGAACAAAGTCAATACATCCACGATAGAGATAAGAAAAATATCTCCAGTATCTCCAATATCTCCAGTAGAGCAAAATCACGAGGGAAATTGCGACAAAACCACTGGAGATATTTCAGGTACTGGAGATAATATATCTCCAGCAGGTAAAATACCTCCAGCAGAAAACCCTCAAAATCAGGCTCAAAAACCAGCCACTGGAGATACTGGAGGTATTGGAGATATTGTATCCTCTTCTGAGTGGGCAGCACATACAACAGCAATTAGAGAACAAAAATGCCATACATTTAGATTCCAATGTTATTACTGTAACAGCTTTAAGACTAATAGCAACGACTACTATGAAAGGCACGTAATTAGGAAACATGGCCAAGGTCATCCATGTTATCCTTCAAAAGCAGACTTGGAGAAGCTTGGACTAAAACCACAAGCAAAGAGCTGGGAGATTTGATAACAACAACGACACTAGATGACTATAATAACAATCGTGCTGTGTCGACACGTTCTCCCAATTTGATGCTGCCCCTACAAGTTTACTTTGATGGTTTGACTATTGCTGTTGAAGCTAAACTAAGAGGTGTAACCACTACAAACTACCATGCTCACGTATTGACTCTTCCAAACAAATTATGCAGCTTTGTACTTGTATAACTTTTTTCTCCTTACTTTTTAACAAACATTGAATCATTACTAGATAGTAGAAGCGTATATCATAGACATAGTGTTTATTTCCATATTTGTTAAAAAGAGTCATCATCCATGACAATACTGTGTTTATTAACAAAGCAATCCTGGCGACTCTCTTTACGATAGTTATAGCTTTATCGATGATAGGTGTAAATTTTGCCTACGCTACCAAAAAAGTAACAACTCAAGATTCGCTATCATCTTATCCTTCGATTCCAATAACTGCTGGTGCAGAGGGCACAACTGATGATAATCCTTCAAGCCATGATGGCCCTCCACCTGCAGTATTACATAAAGACGAGTCTAGCTCTGTAACTTCGCACAGCACAAATTTTGGTGATTCAGGCCATGATGGCCCTCCACCTGCAGTATTACATAAAGACGAGTCTAGCTCTGCAACGTCACATAATACAAATTCTCAGGATTCATACTCACCCACAGTCAAAACTCATAGCATTCCTGAAAAGGATTTGAAGAATTTCTCAAAGTGTAGAGCTAATGCTGCTTCAGATGGCGATGTCACGCCAGCTGAAGTGATGAGCTGTTTCCATCAAGGGATTTAAGTAAAGTGTATGTTTAACAACCTATACTTTGCCTTTTTAAAATATAATTTGGGGGGCAGTATGTGTTTACTTTGTACTTCATATAACATGGTTATCTTAAAATACTATACATGACATCGTTTTTTGAAACCAGAAGATTTGAACTCCTCAGAAAAATATAACACTAATTTAAGAACGTTCATGTCAAAATACGATGAAATAAAAAACCAGCACAGAGGAGAATTTATTGCTATATTTGATGGAGACATCATTGGAGATACTAGTCATGAAGCCTTGTTAGAAAAGATCCAAGAGAAAGTTCAAGATAAAGATATAGGTTCCGTATTTCAAACATACATATCAAAAACTGACGATATAATATGGTGATTTTCTGTCCGATTATACTTATGTCAGATTGTTATTTACAAGTTCTTTCAACCTTGTAATTCATTTGATGTCAAAGTTAAATTGCTGACATAGTAGATGTATTAAGTGAGCAATAAACAAGAGCAGCAGTTTCTATATTTGACTACAAAAGGATGGAAAACTGGAAGAGACCATAGGATAGAAATATGGTTTGTATCTTATGCTAGTAAATATTATATATTGTCAGAACGTAGAGAAAAAGCTCATTGGGTTCAAAATATTATACGTGATCAAAGAGTCACGTTCACTGTAAACTCCAAGTCCTTTGAGGGCAAGGGGCGAATACTTGATAAAACCAATGACGCTAAACTAGCTGAAGAAGTATCTAATCTTGCCCATACAAAATATGGATGGAGCGATGGTTTGTTTGTAGAGCTGACACCATATAAAGAACAAGCTGATAGTTGAATTAACTCAAAGATGCAAATGTAAATAGACCATGAAAGGCGTACTACCTAATCAAATGTATCATTATCCAGAAGTTCTGTTCAAGGCAGCATGTGTTTGTTCTGTGTAACTATTAGTTTTATATCCATTACTCTCCAAAAAGCTATTCAGCTGTATGATCTTATCTTCAGTTATTCCTCGACTTTGCAGATTTATCATAGCCATCATGGCTTTATTTTGGTTTGCCCAAACTCCCTTGACAACAAATATTTGTTGACATAACCTAGATAGCTCATTTTTTACCCCTCCAATCTTGTTATAGTCTTTAATATCTCTGATTAGTCTAAAGGCTGCAACTGAGGGGGGCAAACCATATTCCTTTGCTATTTGATTTACTGCAGTATCAAAAACCAATAACTGATTTATATCAATATTCAATGCTATGATTTTCTGGGCAAGTGGAAGTATGTTATTACACCCTTTCATCTGCTCTGAAAGTACTCCACAATGACGCTTCAGTTTCTCTTCTTTGTTTTCTAAGCGTCGAATTTTTTTTAATTTCGCTACAATTTTTTTTCCATCAAATCCATTTTCCTTTGTGTTTACCAGGACATTGAAAAGTTTGTCAATATCCTGAAAAGATAGATTATACTCATTCAGTTTTTCATTTAATCTAATGTGCTCATTAATAGTTTCAATGTTCACATTTTTACTTTGAAGTATATCATTAGCTTGTTTAACTTGTTCATCGAGCGTTTGTTTTTCTTTTAATTTTTGCCTTACATAATTTGGTAGCTGATCTGGGGGAACTGATTCTGATTTTGTAATCTCATATATTTGATTTATAAGCTCAATTGCTTTACCTGAGGGAATATAGCCAGAATTGATATTAGTAATGAATGATTCAATCTCATTTTCCTTTGCCCCAGAGCTCCTGAAAAAGTTGTATATCCTAAAGAATGAAGCTAAATCATTTGGAGTCATTCCTCGTTTTTTAGCCTCTAACGTTAATTCTCTAAATGAATCGAGGTTAAAATTATCAAGTCCTGCTTTATAATCTTCAACTATTATTGAGACAGTTCCAGCAGCTATATTATTATCTGCTATTATCTTCTCGCGAGCTTCCCCAGCTAGCCATTGCTGGACTACTTTTCTTTTAACAACCTCTTCAATTGGGGCAGGCATCTATATGTATAATTATACTATAACAAAGCTATAAACTAAGCGTCAAATGCAGTTCAAATTGGATTCAAACCTGCGTCAAATGGAAAATGGAATGGAATGGAATTGTACAGGGTACTATATGGTATTCCACACATGACAAAGCGTCTGACATCAAGTATTATTTGCAGAACCATCAACAGGTATTTTATAAGTCCCAAGTTGAATTTTACCATATGGATGTAATAACAAAGAAAATAATACTTTCTTTGGTCTAAATTAATTAACCACTTATATCTTAGCCACTATACAATTAACAGCTATACCCCACCATGACCATAGCAGATATCCAAGAAGAAGAGGAGCGTTATTCATGTTGGTGCTATATAGTTATAGATGGAACTGGATTTCATGGAAAGATCATACATAAAGGAAGAGGAAAGTTCAAAATTCTAAATGATGAAAATGGTGGGAAATATAGTAACAAAATAGTAGACGCATCAGATGTTGTTAGATGTAAAACACAGATTTGATGTTTTTACGACACAATTTATCAATACCAAACACATTCAATAATCTCTTCGTAGTGAAACGCAATAAATAAAATTTGCAATAGGTTATAATACACTTACATTTCCAAAATCCTCTTGTTGTCTAAGGATTTTCCTGATTGGGAGACATTATACAAAACTCAAAAGGTAGAGGCTATGCCATGGTATAATGAAAATCTTGATTCTGATTTAGAGAATGAATTAAATCAAAGAAACATAACCAAGGGTAAATTCCTTGACCTTGGTACTGGTCCAGCAACACAAGCTATATGGCTTGCTAAAAGAGGCTTAATGGTCATAGGGTCTGATTTATCTGAGGCTGCAATTAAAAGAGCAAGAAATGTTTATGCTTCAGAGAAAGACGTCGATTTTATAGTAGATGATATTTTAAACTCGAAACTAAAAGAGAGTGAATTTGATTATGTTTTTGATCGAGGTTGTTTTCATGTTCTCCCACCAACAGATAGACAAATTTACATCAGTAAAATAAAGGGAGTATTGAAAGATAAAGGAATATTATTCTTAAAATGCTTTAGTGACAAAGAACCAAGGCAGGAAGGTCCATACAAGTTTTCACAGCAGGAGATTCGAGACTTGTTTAGTAAATATTTTAGAATAGACAGCATAAAAGAAACAGTCTATCAAGGAACTTTAGATCCACTTCCAAAGGCGTTATTCGCAGTAATGATAACAACAAGTGGTTCTACATAAATTTCAAAGAATATGACAGAAAAAGCCTTTTGAGCAGGTTGCGCCCAAAGATCTTATCGTTCAACCAGTCTGACTTGCGTAATGTACTCTTCAAGGAAATACATTGTTAAAAAGACACATTCAAAATATTCTTGGCTCCAATGCTTTTCTCCAACCTTCTATTTCTAAATCAAAATTTTTCAATTGTTCATTGAACTGCTCGTCACCAAGTCCATCAGGTTTTATAAAGGTCCAAGTAATGGTTGAACCATTTCCATTTGGGATCACCCTAACATACACATTCCATTCAAGTCCTGCACCTTGGAATACATGGTCGAGTATTTTGAATTCTTGATTAACAGTGAGTTTCATCTTGGATTTTCCAGCAATGATGTGCTCAAAGGTATACCAACCATCAGAACTCTTTTGCATAGAATGAATTGCTCCACCTAATTCCATGTTTTTTGGGTTACTAAAGAAATCAAATGTCTCTTGTGTGCTATTATGGACGATAAGTGACTTGACTATGACTTGATGTAACTCATTTAGTTTGCTCATACCTGCAGATTCTGAAAACTATAATTAAATACTCGCTTCCCCCTAAGGGGTAACTGGTATAGGAACTGAACGAGAACAATTTAATCAATGATCTTATGTCCCTAGAATTAACAAGAGGCGAGTCTCTTGTGTATACTGCTCTTTTAAGACTGGGTAGTTCAAAGGTTGCAGAAATAGTCAAAGAATCTCGTGTATCTTATTCCAAAGTCTATGACGTATTGGAAAGACTGGGGTTAAAGGGATTGATCAGCCATAAGACTGTAAATAAAATCAGATATTTTCAGGCTGTCGAACCATACAGACTGTATGATTATATCGAAAGAAAAGAAGATCATGTGAGACGTCAAAGACAAAAGATTGAACGAATAATCCCACAGCTATCAAAATATGCAAGTATGGACAAAAGAAGTAGTTGTGAAATATTCATAGGAGAAAAAGCCATCAGGAGTGCCCATGAGATTCTATTAAACAATGCACAAGAAAATGAAATGCTAAGATATTTTTATCCTTACGATGATTATCATGAGATTGCTAGCCCTTTTTATTTACGACTCTATAGATTCCAAAAATCAAAGAAAATCATTGAAAGAGGGGTTAGTACTATGAACTTTAAGAACTCTTTGCACTTCAAAGAGATTCCAAAAGATGTCAACATGCGATTCGTACAATTTCCTTTACCTGGGACGATAGACATTTTCAAAGATAAAATATTAATTGTAGACTGGAAAAGTGTTATTGGAATTCTGATAACTTCTAAAGAGATATCAATGCATTTTGAAAGGTATTTTGATAGTGTGTGGAAGCTTTCAGAAAGGTAAGTGCTAATTTATAGACTATTTGATAGGCAGGAACATGAATCTTTACTGGCCAATGCTGCCCCCAGACATATCAAAAGAAGAACAACATCGACAATATGTGGGTTATATGTTAGCCTTTTTATTTGAGCAGCCAAGACCACAAGCCTGCAGCAAGAGGAACATCACCATACATCTTTATCCTAGCATCAGAACCATTTTTCTTTATTTGGTCTTGAAATGTATCGACTATCTTTAATGTGGCAGCCTTTTTGTTCTTATGCTGAATATTATAAGGCAATAATAGTTGAAACACCCTTTGTATAAAGTTACGTGTAAGGAATACATCATAAAACCACCATCCTGCTGCTAATGTTGCCCTTTCACTGAATTTGTATGCATTTTCTGAATGTGTTCTTTGCTCGAATTGATGTAAAACTTTTTTCAATACACTCAAGTCTTTGTCGAAGTCTATGGAAGCTATGCTAAAGAATGGAATCAATTCTTCTTTGTCTTCTCCTGCTTCTAGCACAACGTCCATATCGCATTTATCTATAATATATGGTTCAACGTCGAAGGCTATCTTTGTACGTCACAGGAGTCCATGTGCTAAAGCTTTGAATGGATCTGTAAATGTACCCACCAGAATGAAAAATGGGGGCAGCATGTGATTTAAGAGTGCCATTAGAATAAAGGAGACTGTATGCTGCTACGATAGCTAATATTTTAGATCGTTTCTTTATAATTAAGTATCTTATTTCTCTTTGTTGTTGATAAAGTATGCTTCTTGGTTAAGGCTTTCAGAAGGAATTAATATATCAGATAAACTTTTGCTGTTTTTTATCAAGCTTTATTATTTGACTCTAATTATCTTTCTGCGATTAGCTTTAGGAAAGACAAGAAGCAAAAGGATAATTGGAAAAAGAAGATTAGATTTTGGAGCACTATGGTACGAGTCATATAGCTTTTGGAAAAGAGGCTGGAAAGAAAGTGACAAAGAATTATTAAAATTCAAAATGCCAAAATATCACTTTCAATTTTACTGCAGGAAAAATAAAGATGATTTTAAAACTATGACTTTTCATGAAGATGAAATTCTAGATCAGCATTTTAAACCAAAAGAGGGAGATGTCGTTGTAGATGTTGGTGCACACATTGGTCCATACACAATAATTGCTTCAAAGCGTGTTGGACCAAATGGAAAGGTAGTTTCTATTGAAGCAGACCCTGGGAATTTCGATGTATTGAAGAGAAACATTCAGCTTAACAAATTATCAAATGTCGTAATGTTAAATTATGCGATATACTCTGAAGCAAAGCTGATAAAACTATATTTGCCTGGTAGTGGAGAAGCACAAGGATCATCAGCCTCTTACACAAAGTACAACACTATAATGTCAGATAGAGCAGCACAAGGTCACGAAAAATTTGTAGAGGTCAAAGCAAATACACTTGATTACCTATTGCTGTCTAATAAGATAACACAAGATAGAGTAAATTGGATGAAAATTGATGTTGAGGGCGCAGAATACGAAGTATTAAAAGGAGCAAAAAACATACTTTCTAAAAGTACTGATATTACTCTTTTAATAGAAATTCATAATCTTTCAGCAGGAAATATCTTATATGAACCTATACGAGAATTTCTGAGTTTAAATAGTTTCAAAATAGAATTTGAAAAGGCATCTGACAGTGGAGAAAGACATGTGATTGCACGAAAATATCAAAGATGAAAATTCGTTTCTATTATAGCTAGATTAAAGCTAGATTAAATTCTAACACGTTGTGTGTAAATTCTAGCACAACGTCCATATCACATCTAACTATAATATATGGTTCAACGTAGAAGGCTATCTTTGTACGTCACAGAAGTAAGCTCAATGTCATGCCTCTATGCTTCTGTCATAATATATCGCTGAGCTTGTAGTATTGTTTATTGTTTATTTATCTTCTACTACCAGCACTTGTCCATGATGCTATTTAAGCTATGGTTAGCTTTTTGATGTTTTTAATCACTACGTCACTATTCATGACAGTTTATCTCCCATATGTAACTTAAAAATCTTGGATTTTTTGTTATGTTTAGATAATTTACTATATAGTCTAATTATATTATTAAATACATTTTATTATTATTTGATGTCAATTACTATTGACTCATATGAGGATATGCTTGTGAAACCTGCAATACGTACAAAAAACAAAAAAATAGCTCCTTCTCCCCAGCAGCAATTATGCATAAAAACTACTTCTATACATGATTATTCAGAGCTAAAACACCTAAAAGATAGTCTTGCAAGTACACAGTCTATGATTTTGATTACCAATATAAAACCAATAACATCAAAGGATCCAGAGGCAGAAGGTAAATTAGTCAAAGAACTATATTCAAACCAAACTGTAAAAAATAATTACTCTATCTTTCAGCTAGGTGAAGAAAGGATTATTATGGTTCCAAATAGCATAGAATCAAAAGAGGTTTTATTATAATGATTTCGTATCCTGGACTGCAGGATCTCATTTTAGAACTACAGTATTTTACAAGGAATTATCCAACAGATGGTCTAGTTTCAACGTAGAAGGCTATCTTTGTACGTCACAGGAGTCCATTTCTTCCCCAAAATCAGAGTGCTAATCCACTTTTATCTCCATAACCTGCTACAATAAAACGTGACATGTATGACTTAAATAGTACCTGTATTATTTTAGGTAGCGATGAATTCACACATAACTATTGCAGCGATAATAGCTGTAGCTTCATTCTTGGGACTAGGAGCAGTTGTTGTCAATCCCTCTATAATAAATGCAAATGCACAACAAGACCAGTCAAGTGATACTGTTACTATTCAAAAAACAGGAGTGTCAAGCACAGATCCATTGCCAGGGCATTCAGCTCACCAATTAGTTATGGCACTTCCACCAAGAAGCGATGGTAAAGTGTGGGTAGGTACTGTGACATGGACTGCAAGCAAACCAGTAGAAGTTGTTGTTTTGCATGGATATAATTCAAGCATAACAGCAGATGCTGCTCATGGACAGCCATTGACAGCACCATTTGGTAATGGACAGGTTGCAATATCACTAGTAAAGACATCTAGTGGAACGCCTATAGCTTCAGGTAGCATGCTATTTGCAGGTAATGCACTTGCGTTTCATACATTAAGTGGAGACAAATTCACTGTAACATATACTGTATCTGCAACTCCAAGGGATCTATCCTCGTCAACCCAAGCATCGTCTTCATGATATCGTAAGGTACATTTTCATTTTATTTTTTAACCAGTACAGTTTGATCCTTATTCGCATGATCTGTGATTCAAACGTAGGCGCCACAAACACACGCTCTTTTATAGGATTCAGGAATTCAGAACAATTTGAGCAGTACTCCCAACGAAGAGGGAGAAGAAGAATTAGAAGAAACTAAGGGTGAAGAGGAATTAGAAGAAGGAAACGAATCTCGCTCTACAGCCTAACAGGGACAAACAAGGTTCATAGAATACGATTATAAAAATCGCTTCAACTAATCTATATAGTTATAGATTAGTAAGATTAGTAATTAGCAGCAGTTCTTGCAAATCAAAAATATTTTATACTACCCATAAAATAATGGATTTCAGCAAAAAGAACTAGTGTGGTGGTGTTTACGTATGGGGAATGACATCATTACAGCAGATTATTGTTATAGTGAATCTAAGCAAATATTCTATTTCTTTGACGTGAGGTATTATGATGAAATTATAACAAGACTGCATCTCCAAGCAATAGAGAAATATCAATACGAGACTCTACAGCATCAACAGAAGTTACAGCAAGAAGAAGGAGAAGAGGAATTGTATGAGCAAACAAGGAAGAAACGAATACTGTTAGTTGACGACGAACCTGATCATTGTATGGTTTACCAAATAGTGTTAGAAGATACTGGTTATGAATGTACATCATACACAGATTCAGTTAAAACTCTACAGGAATTCATACCTAACCACTATGATTTAGTTATACTTGACATCAGGATGCCAAAATTAGATGGATTTGCTCTTTGCGAAAAGATAAGGGAGCTTGACAGAGAAGTACAGATAATTTTTATAACAGCAGCAGACTCATATTATGAGAGCTTTAGGAAGCAATATTATCCAGCGATAAGTAAAGATATCAAGATTAACTGCCTTCGAAAGCCAATCAGAAATGATGAGCTAATATCTATAGTAAATAGGACAATGGCTAGAAAAGAAGAAAGATAAAGTCAAGTTAAAAGCCAGAATCAATGTCCTTTTAGGAATTATTCCCCCAAAATCAGAAGTTTGGGGGAAGCATAAGGTTATCAATTGTAGTCCTTACCAGTTTTATGGTACTTTTGATGTATAGATATTAGTCTGTTTATGTCCTCTTCTGTGTCTTTAGCATTACACAACTTTGCAATCTTGAGAACGTCTCTTATGTCTCTGCTCCCTGTTTTCCAAAATGACGAGGCTATATGTATTATCGTGTTCTGATGCAGTTTTTTGATTATTCTGACAGATATTGCTTCAAACTCTGGATAGGTGTATTCAGGTATTTCAAAAACTGTAAACCTACTGAGCAGGGGTTTGCTCAATCGCTCTGTACTATTTGATGTTGCAAATATTACCATGTCAGCCTTTACAGTTCGTCTATTTCTCACCTTGGTACTTGTAAATGAACCCCTTTCCATCATTGTCAGTAAACCTTCCTGATCTTTGATTGGCATCTTATCAATCTCATCTATTATGATAATCTCTTTGTCTTGATTTTCTGAAACGAACTTTTGTATCCCTGCTTTGGTGGAAGATGCACCCTCTGCAAAGTAAACTTTGGACCCAAGAAATTTTTCTATCTGTAGCATAAACAATGTTTTGCAAGATGCTGGAGGACCAACCAATAATGTATGCGCTCTTTCTGGAGACTCCAGTGCGCGCAACAGCATCTCCTTGATATCATCTAAACCCTCAATTTTTGAGAAAATCTTGAGTGCTCGCTCTCTTACACTCAAGGGCTCAGGGATTTCGTACATAGGTTTAAGTTTTTTGAGAAAACTAAACATGACCCACTCACCTTTTGCTTCCTTTTAGATAAGTCTCGAGCGCTCTTCTAATGAATGTGCTTCGTGGAATGTCTCCACGCTTGCTTTCAATTTGCTTTAAAAGCGATAGAGGTAGGGTAATTCCTAGTTTCTCTGTTCTATCAGCATCAGTTGTACTAACCATACCAATCTATCTGATAATGCTTAGCTATAAGCGTTTCTTTAAGAAGACATGTAGACAAAAATCTGTCAAGATACAGGCTGTATCCTTCATGGTAGAAGACTCGTAATTGAGCTTAACGAACCTATATCTCCTAGTTGTTCAAAGCCCTTCATGTTTACTACATCGCCACATCCTGTGGGGGCTGCAAGAATACTTAACCCCTTAAGAATAATTGGTAGAGGCACTCCTACTACTGCAGCGCCACCACCTAGGAGAATTCCATTTTTTATACAATTCAATGCATGTGTACCTTCTGATGTTAAAGATCCATCAGTGCTAACAAGCGTGCTGCATTGCTGGATAAGTACTGGCTGAAGTTTTGCGCATATGCTACTATAATCTGTCCCAGTGTTTGATGGATTTTCATTATTTACTGGAGGAGCAATATTTTGTGAAGGTTCTTCTGATGGCGAAGGCAATACAGATGACTCAGGTGGGGCAGCACTTTCTGGTGGCGTTGTAGTTTCTGCGTTGCTTGTACTTGGTTGTGGTTTAATTTTTATTAAATAATAACCTGTGTTGCTGGTTGCGTTGTGGCTATCAGTTGCATGAAATGTAAAGCTTTCAGTACAAGTATCACAACCTCCATTTGTCTTATAAGTTACGTCCCCAGTGTTTGGGTTAAGATCCTCTAGAGTTCCAAAACTTGTAATTGGTAGATATGGTTGCGTTTCATCTATTGAAAATCTAATTGGATCGCCATCGCTGTCATTTGCTCTTAATTTGAAGTGAATCTGAGATCCACTTGTCACAGTTAAATTGTCGCCATATGCTACAGGTGGATGATTTGATTTAACTTTTACAATTTGTGGTTGACCTATACTTTCTGTAGAGTTGGATACATTACTGGCGAAACCTAACTGTTGTTTAACCAAGTTCAAATGTATAAGTGCACTATTAATATTCTTATTTTTCAAAGCTGAACTAACATCATCTAACAGTACTTTTACTGATTGAAGTGAAGTCGAATTCACAAATGTTGGTAATTGTTGATTGAGTATGCTCAAATGTACTTGCGCTTTTTCAGTATCATTGACTTTCAAGGCTTGAATAACATCATCTACAAGTACTTTTGCCCCCTCAGAAGGAGGAACCTGTGCCATCACTCTAGGGGGAAGCTGTAAACTGCTGACAATAGGGAATGAACTAATGATAACAAGAATTACTAAACATAATATTCTGCTGATCATGCCTTCTTCTTTATCAGATCTTGTTTCATTTGTTGAAATTCATCTTCAGAGATTATTCCCTTCTCTTTTAGGTTAGCTAATTTCATCAGCTCATCAGCTATTGACAGCGATGATTGTTGTTGAGATTGTTCTAATTGTGGATGACGATATACTTCTCTATCTCTGTCAATCCCATTTCTTATTATTTCAACTAATTCTTCAGCTTTATCCTTTGGGATTGCTGTTATTATTGCCTCTTCTTCTGCTAATCCACTTCTATCTCCATAACCTTCCATCATTTTGTCCAAGGTACCTCTCCTCCCTGAGCTAATCAATCCAGGAGCCTTGAATATAACATTAGACGAAAATACACCTTTGTCTAGCCTGACACTGCTTATCATATCATAAGGAACATCAACTACGTTTTCACGTAATCCAAGCATACTTGGGTCTTTAATTATGATTCTTCTATCAGTGCCAAATACAATATTAGGAGTAAATTTGGAGCCACCTGGTTTGAATCTAGATTGCCTTGCAACAACAAAAACCTCTTCGTTTGGATTGAGCATATGACATATTTTCTTAATTTCTTCTAAATCTTCACCATCTGTTATATCTGTAATAAATGGTTGTTGGGATTGTTCTTTCCTACTAAAACCAAATGGAGGCATTTATCAATAATAAAGAAAATGTCTATTTAAGAAATTCTGGAAAGTCCAGGATAGATAAAAAATTTGGTGTTGATATCACCCTGTACTGCAGATTCCTTTAATTATTAGTCCTACACCTGGGTGACCAAGCATAGTTGCACCTGGTGGGCCAACTGAACATAGCGTAGGATGTCTTTCGCTGAAACTACCTTGTTGGTCACCTGAAGAACTGTCACTTGATTGCGAATCATCAGCTCGTGCACTTATATACCATAGATCTGGAACAGATATAACTAACAACAGAATTGCTGATGCAGCCAGAACTACATACTTTGTATTTGTCATGTTTATTGAGATGTGAAATTACTATAAATCGAGCAGGATTTTTTTTATGAAATATTTGGTTTTCATGTACACTGCAATTATGTTAATGCAGTGAACCACAGACCCTAGAATCTGTCAATATTCAAAATTATCCCCTAAATTCGCTACAAGAAACGAAACTTTCAACATATTCGTCTAAAAGTGCTTAAATACTTAATAAGTTATCCATATAATGGCAAATAATCGCGTATTTGCATAAGTGGGTGGGGATAGAAGTGCAAACTTTACCAATTGCAAAGGGGAAAAGCGAGAGTGTCACCTTTAGGATTGATTCTAAATCACTAAAGAACCTGAGACATGAAGCAGAACAGAAAGATGTTAGTACCAATATGCTAGTAAATCAAATAATAAAAGATCATCTAAACTGGCATTCTAATGCAGCAAAAGCTGGCTTTGTTGCTGTAAGGAGACCATTTGTTACACGCGTCATTAACAATTTATCTGAACAAGAAATTATCTCTTTAGCAGAATATGTGGCCAAGGCTGCAAATAAAGATGCCATATTACTTATGAAAAGAGAATACACAATAAAATCAGCATTAGACTTTATAGAATACTGGATAAAAATATCTGGGTATCCATACAGACATGAAGAGACAAATAATGGTGCGAATAGACATGCATACATCATTCAACATGACATGGGAAAGAAATGGTCTCTATATCTAGCCAGTCTATATCAAATTTTATTTGAAGAATTAGGAGTAAATAAAAAAATAGAATTTGATAAAACTGAAAATACATTAGCATTTACAATTGATAGTGATTGAGGTAAAGGGGGAGTGAATCTTCTCCTTGTGGTTCAAGCTTATTAACGAATAATAACTTCATCATAACTATGATCTCAGCTTGGAAATAAAATTTACTCCAGACTATAAAGCAAATGAACCAGCATTTTTTCGTGTCTTCAAAGAGTTGGCAAATGCAAATAATGGATTGGTTACCTATTATAACCTACAAGAAAGACTGATATCGACTGGAAAACTTGATGCTGGAGAATCAGTTCTAATGATTGAGCATATGGAAAAAACTGGTAAAATAGAGAAGACTGGAGATTATAATATCTACAAAATGGGTAATCCATCTACTACAAAGGAAGATGAAGACTGGGACAATATGCGATGATTATAGAATCTCCTATGAAGACTAGATGTGACTAGAAGTAGAATATTTGATGTCTATGTCATGAAATACTTAATATATTGAGACCAGGCCTAAAGATCATGTTGTCATCTGACAATGAAAACCACGAAGAGCCAAAAGCAATAAAGGCTGCAGAAGAAATAAAACAAAAACAACGTGAATCAGAGCAACTTAACGTAGATCCAGAAGAAATAATAGAAGAAGAGGAAAGGATACATCCACATTCAGTAGACGAGTGAGATTATTATTTTCACAACTGTTATTAAATGATGTAGCTTACAACACGCATCATGTCATCGTTATTCTCTACTGATCCTAAGGAACTTTGGTGCTTTACTTGTAACTCTATGAAGATAACCTGTCTTCATGACTGTTGTCCTGAGCATTGTAATATGTGCAATAGAATAAAAGCCATAGCTATGAGAACAAATGGGATTACATAATAGAACCAGTTTAGGCTGCAGAACCTTAAATCAAAACAAATATGATTGTTAGTGTGGCCCCATAGCAATTATCAGCTACTTGGTCACCATGCCAACTATGGAATTTTTTACCAAAACAGATGCCATCTAAGATCGTCTTCTTTTCCTGTAATGACATGAACAAGAACATGATTCCATAATCTTCTTTCTGGAAGTGTCGTCATATTTGTAGAATTTGCCACTACATGAATCATGATCGTTATCGTCACAAACAGCAGATTTCATTTCAATAGATGTGCATATCACATTATTTTACTTTAGAATTAACTCAGAACATAACGTTTCTGCTCATGTCATGTACAAGAATACTGAGGAGTTGTATGAGCTAATAGAGAATATTAAAAGTATGGACTATGTTACTGGAGTTGAATGGTCTGGGATGGTAGAAGTAGTAGGAGACAACAATAACTCTGAAGTTATAAGTGCTTTCTTTAGCAAGTAAAATGCTCTAAAGTCTATCAGCTACTTGTTTCAACTATTTTCAGAACCTTGCCATGATGCTCAACTAGCTTTTGTTTTTGTTCGTCTGATAACCTATCAAAATCTTTTTGATGGTACAAGCAAAAGCCTTTCAAAGCAATACCCTCTTCAATTCTAGTTGGCAATGATAATTCATAATCAACAAGTTCATCATACTTTAAATTGTGAGAAAAAGCACCCATATCACCTAAAATTGAAACTCCATTCTTTCCTATTCCCTTAGCATAATCTACCAAGTCCATCTTAAAGGACTTGGCATCTATATCCTTATCACCAAAATACTCCTCTAAAGCATCAATAATGATAAGAGACTCTTGCTTTTCGCATCTAGATATGCTATTCATACCATCATCGTATTTCTCAGAAAGTACTTGTCTGGTAGAATCAGTAGTTTCATAAAAAGGAGTTACTACAACAGTTTCATTATTATGTTCAATTTGCTCGTGTATATAGTTAGAATAAAGCTCCCTAAGAGTACCTAAATCTGGATATATTACCATATAGTGAGCGCCATATTCTGCTTGCTTAATGTGATGCAAAGCATCATTTACATGACAGTTTATTGAATTTTGTACCATCATTATGCTTCTCCATGATTCTATGTACAAACAATATAATAACTATTACATATGAAATAATTTCAAGTACTGATCTTCTGTTATATTTTGTATCATCATAAGTGATTATTTTAATACTATGCACAAACAATATAATATCAGTTATAGTGATGACTGATAATAATCATAATTGTTGTTAATCAATCAATCTTGATGTTCGTCTTCTCTACTACATTATTTAACTGCTGTATAGAAAATGGCTTTTGAAGAAAGGCATCTACCTTGATATCTGGCAGTAGATTGTGAAATTCTCTCTCATTAATCTCAAAAGCACTCATAAGTATTACTTTGATTTGTTTATCTATTTCTTTTGCTTTCTTTACAAATTCATAGCCATTCATGCCAGGCATTCTGATATCTGAGATGATCACATCATGGTAGTCGTTAGAGTCTGATTTGAAGTGATTTAGTGCTTCTAACGCATCTATAAAGAGACATACTCTGTGCTGTCTATTCCTCTCTAAAGATTGCTTAATTAAATTGACAATATCATATTCATCATCAACTGCTAAAACTGACGAACTGCCATTATTCTGATTTTTAGCGTTGATATTCCCTTTATCCAAATCAGGCCTAACTTAAACTACATTTACCAACATTTGGTATTTTAAAGTTATGGTTATCAATTGATGTAATTAATCAATAATGAAACATTTTTGCTAATGTTAATCATATACTTGACTTTATCTATTCCAAAACAAGATAATATTTATGCAATATAGACATATTGTCGATATTCAAATGCTTTTACTTGTAACCCAGGTATCAATCAAAAAAGTATCTTTAAAAGGCGACATAATTCAACATATTTACACAGATTCAAAGCATAACAATCCTCTTTGCAGAGTGACATCAATAGAGAACACACAGTCTCTACCTTCATACGATAAGGAAAAATATCAAGAGATGATACTTGATGCAGCAGAAACTGTTCTTGGGTTCTTTGGCTTTGATAGATCTACGTACAGCAATATTAAGAAAGGAAGAAGAAAATGGTGTGAAGAATTAAGAGAAGAACGAACAAGGGATGTGGAAGCTGAGATGATTTAATGTTAAAAGAAGTCTCTCTGTCCTATATTATATTTTTTAATATTTGTAACTTGGTATTACCATTGTACAGGCAATGATGTCGAAAGGAGTATTTTTCTTGGCATTAGCTATAATTTTAGTATCGATCATTATCTGGATTTTTAAACAAGCAAGCATTTTTCATTAAACGTTAATATTTGTGAAACTAAAAGATATCTAGAATTTCAGACTTTTAATACACTTTAAAGTCTTGCCAAACCCCCTTGGGCCCATACTGATATCAGTCCTTAAATTGGGTTCTAGCGTAACAAAAAGGTGTATAACGAATAAAATGGTATCAGAAATACAAAGACTACAAGAACAAAGTCATCATAACGATTATCTTCATTTAGGAGCAAGTGCATATTCATTGTTTGTACTTGCCATAAGATCTCCTCAGACAAAACACAAATACTTCCAGAGATTTGGATATTTTCTTGATTTTGCTCAGGTTGCGACAGAAAAAGGAACCTCATTTGAGGAGCGCTGTAATAAGTTGGCAGAATTAGCAAATAATGAGTTGGTTGACAAGGGGAAAAACCTAGCCAAGTTGATCGTATCAAATGAGTGAACATTGATTATTGCGATCAGCAAAGTTCTCTATTCAAATGCAAAATGGGCCAGTAATTTCATAGCTTATGATTCTGTGTGACTAAAATTTAGAATAATTTTTATCGACCATACTTATTATGGACGAGCTTGAAAAACGTTTAAACAGCTCGATCTTTCAGAAGATATAGAAAAAACTCTTGCAGCTTTTAGTATCCATATTTGCTTGGATTCTGGTCAAACTTGGCCAATGATAGTAGTGAATAACAAATGATATTATACTATGTAGGTTTTAAATTGTTAACATGAAACGCAGATCTTTTCTTTTCACTGTATTGCTAACTACAGTAGTCGTAGTATTGCTTAATTCTACTATCTTTCTTAGATTTCAATCTGTCAAAGGAGGACAGGCACCTGGGGATATTGCTTCTCCTGATATACCTGTTAGCCATCACGACCGTGTATATACAGCGGATCAATTCTCAAACACAGTATCAGTTACAGATCCGATAGACAACAAGCTTCTTGGCGTCATCCGCCTCGGAGACCCAATACCAAGTAATCTGAGCCCACTTTATCACGGCCAATTGCTGGTCCACGGAATGGGCTTCTCACCTGATCATCACACTATTGCGGTCGTTTCGGTTGGCTCAAATTCAATAGCTTTCATCGATACTATGACTAATGCCGTAAAACACGTAACATATGTCGGTCGCTCACCACATGAAGCGTTCTTCACACCAGACGGAAAAGAGATCTGGGTAACCGTACGTGGTGAGAACTATATCGCAGTTCTGAATGGTACCACCTATCAAGAGAAGACACGCATCACAGTACCAAATGGTCCTGGTATGCAGATGTTTTCACCTGATGGAAAATATGGTTATGTCTGCTCATCCGTTAGTCCTGAGACAGTTGTAATCGCAGTCGCCGATCACAAAATTGTTGGCCGGGTTCCTCAGCTTAGCGCGTTTTGCCCAAATATAGTAGTAACACCAGATGGGAAACAGGTGTGGTTTACCTTAAAGGATATTGGTAAGACAGAGGTATTTGATGCTCATCCGCCTTTTTCCATCTTGAAAATCATCAATACAGGCCCTGTCACTAATCATGTCAATATAGCTCACAATGCAAAAGGCACTTTTGCATATGTCACAGTCGGCGGGCTCAATGAGGTACAAGTGTTTCGCACTAATGATTTCTCTAAAATCGCAACCATT
This sequence comes from Nitrososphaeraceae archaeon, assembly GCA_035252175.1. GTDB lineage: Archaea > Thermoproteota > Nitrososphaeria > Nitrososphaerales > Nitrososphaeraceae > JAFAQB01. The sequence continues at coordinate 2,232 of DATFDI010000077.1, read as the reverse complement.
CCTGTTGGTAAACTACCGCATGGGATCTGGCCATCTGGCGATGGAACACTGGTCTACGTCGGGCTTGAGAATCAAGATCGGCTTGTTGCAATCAATACACTAACAAACAAGGTGGTTGCAAACAGTCCAACTGGCCAGGCACCTCAGGCTATATTATACGTGCCAAATGCTGTGATGAGTGGTTATGGAACTCAAGGACTGCAGCTGTTGGGTCTAGCTGGAAATGTCACTCGTTTATCTCTTGTGCCGCCATCAGTGCTAAACCATGGCAGCCCCATCATCAATAATGACACTAACGCACCTACTAGCGTATCTTTGTTTGATCAGGGACTAGTACAGGTGCTTCAAGCTGCAATTACTGGACTTGAGCCCAAACATCCCTATGTGCTCGTTCTCTCGCTCAGTCCCAATGGCACAGGTACACTCGGATCGCTACAACAGTTCATGACCAACCCAACTGGATCTGCTATCGTTAACACAGTTGGCCCTATCAGACAAATACTGCAAGATAATGTTCCACCAAGATACCTAGTCATAGTTCCTGGCACTGCTAAGCAGCATGGGGATCCTGTTCAAATCCAGCTAAGTAATGGACGTTAGGTTGCACCTATGAGAATAGTCTAAACTCCTAATGGAGGCTTTTCCAATCTGTATTGCCATGTATTTCAAGTTACTTTAACTTTATAATCAAATATCAATACCAACATTAAACTCTTGGGAGGTTTTCATGTTACGTCTACAGTAGTCACTTTATTTTTGTTTTTCTCAGTGTCTATCCCCGCAGCTTCGTTTGGACTTCTTGTATCATGTAGCTTGTCGTAATTTGCTTCGTAGCCTGCACAGCAACCATGCGGAGCAATAACTTCTGAGACTTTTCCCAACACATCCGGCCCATTATCCTCTACTAGAATGCATTTTCCACCACTTGCATTAATCCAATAAATACAGTTGTAACAAAAATATCCTTATGTAGATTTGAATCTGCAAACTTGTCCTACTCTATATACGATGCTTTCAGCTTGCTGAATTTCTGAAATTTTGAAAGATTGTCAATTGCACCTACTTTTTCTTTAATTTTGTCAGTAATCTTAGACATTTCTTCTTACCTCACTCCTTTCTCTATTTCTCTTCTCACTAACGTGTCTCCTCTTCATTTGGGTCCCATAACGTACACAGTCCATATGGTGCTATAAGTCCTGATTCCTTGTTATATACATCAGGTCCGCTGTCCTCAACTATGGCACAACGATTGGGTTTTATAAAATAAGTACAGTTGTAACAGAAGTAGCCAGTATGCAGGCCTGCATTCTTGAATTGTTCAATTTCTAAATAACCTGAAGTAGCCTTTGACAATTTTGGATACTGCTTATCGGTTGAGATATTGCTATTCTCCAATTCTCCTAGCACCCTCCTTCACTATATAGGATCTTATAATATAGAACTGATTCTTCTTCTCTTTTATATTCAACATTGTTATCATATCTAAGGCACTCCTGGGATTCCAGTTGGAGACCTGCAGCCATAGTGGTGTTACTAGTACAAGAAGCAGTTATTATTGCTGCGCCCTATTAGTCTGTTATCATTTATATCATATCTGTCACTCGGTATTTTTTGTATTTAATTTCACCTTATGAGCAAAAACTCACCAATATTTGAATATTTTAGATACTACAATATACTTAAATTAAAAAGCATTGATCTATTTACGTAATGAATGACGAAAATGAGGATGAATTTGTTAAGGTTGCTGAAACAAAGGACATTCAGACATCACAAATGAAAGAAGTTCAAATCGACGGCCAAGACATGTGCATTGCAAATGTAGATGGGAAATACTATGCGATAGGTAACGTCTGTACACATGAAGGTGGACCTTTAGCTGATGGAAGATTGGAGGGATATGAAGTAGAATGTCCTTGGCATCAATCCAAATTTGATGTTAGAACTGGCGAGGTGACAAGTCCCCCTGCAAGCGAATCAGAACCCACTTACGAAATAAGAGTAGATGGCAATAGCATACTCGTAAAGAAGCGTCCATCTGCTGGAGGAAAAGAGCAATCTCAACAGCAACAACAGCAGCAGCCACCTTCTAGACCTTCTTCTGAATATGAGCTTTCACTATTAGAAAAGCAAAAGTTTGAAGGTACCGATGTAATGTCGTTTAGATTTAGCAAACAGCAGCAAGGAAAACAGGCTGATGATAAACAAAGTTCCTTGTTGGATTATACAGCA
>DATFDI010000076.1:0-14518 GCA_035252175.1 Nitrososphaeraceae archaeon | reverse complement strand
AACATCAATTCTTTTGAGCTTTTCAGGTTTTTCTGCAGGGTATCCTATACAGATTATACCTATTGGCTTGACATCCTTTGGTAGTTCAAGTATTTCTGACACTTTATTGTCCTCGAATGCTCCTACAAAGCAAGCACCTATGTTGTTGTATTGTCAGATGGTGATGTTGTTATTCCGGGCACAGCTGATGTAGTATTAGCTGATGATGACCCAGTTGTCTTTGGAACGCCGCATATACGGAATTCAGTTCCATTTATTGATTTATCATTAGGATCACACATTCCTGAATTCTGCTGTGCTGTTACTTGACCTTTAACAATACCAAAACTACCAAATTCTGTCAATTCTATCAAAGATACAACAAGGATGGTTAAAGGTGTGAGCTCCAAGAGTTAGATTATGCTAATGGTTTGATATCATATTTATGGTCTTAGTTATAATACAGTAAACAAATTATTTAAGACTCTCAAGAGATATGTTTTTGCGCTGCTTGGTGAGCATGCTATCAGCGAAAGGAAATGTAAGAACAAAAACCCTGAAAGCATTTACAGCTGAGGAAGGGTTTAGGTGCATTATAAAGGATCTTTCATAACGCACCCGGTCGGAGCTACAATATTCCTATTTACCATAGTTAACCCAACTTGCAACGTCTGAGATATCTCCCTTTGGCTGTATCCTTTGCTGCAATGCTCTTGCACTTTATCTCTTCGCCATTGGACTTGATTTTTCTGCTGTTCCATATCTGAGCTCAAATGTTCCATTTCCTATGTGTGGTCTTAAGTAGGTGTTCCATTTTCACGCTTAATATTAGGACTAACTTAGCTTTACGATTTTGCTCGTCAATAAAGTGGTCTATATCATTAGCCATAGTATAAGTATAGAAAGCAAGACCAGTACGTCATTGTTAATCATGTTTCTTTTCTTTAACCTCCAACGTTGCAAATATCAAAATACCTGCGTCAATGATTATTACTATTATAATTACTCTCACAAGAATAGGAACCAATGCATGTGCAAGAAATACTATGACAGATATTATGAGTATCAGAGTAATTACTGCTATTATTACGGCTCCAATAACTCTTCGTGTTATTCTTCTAGATCCCATTGGTGTTCCCAATTGATGTTATCCCACCATCTATGCAGCTTTCAGATTACTTTCAGATAAAGATGACTTGTTCCATTTCTTACGCTTTGAGTCGCTGCTGATACCAATACCACTACAGATATCACTTAACTTAGCTTTATGGATTTCAACGAGGACAAGTAAGATGTATGTATGAGTTAGGATATTTTTATTATCTTTTCATTAAATTAAAATAAGCGCTAAAACAGTAAGGTAAGATCATTCGGTTCCATAGCTGCTAACATCGACTTATGGATTCTCATAGTTGTGTTATTCTGGAATTCTCTGCCCGAGTGTGAGGTTAACATTTACTGGATTTGAAAAATTCTGGTTTCTTTCTGCGTTAGTGAAAAACACAAATGCTCTGACATCTTTTACTCTGTTATCCGTTATACTAGTTGCAAGCTGAGATTGACCTGTGGTAGCATTAATGATAAGACCGTCTCCATATGAGCTTCTCTTTATTAATGTCCCATTGGATGCATGAACGTGCATAACTGTATTCATATTGCGATTCATAATGGAGGGGTCCATGACGGTATAGTTTACGATTACTTTTACCTGATTTAACGTACTTGATTTATTAGCATTAGTATTATTATTACCATCTCCAAGAGGCAAAAAATGTGCATAGTCTAATTTTTCTGAAATCTCCTTTCCATGGTATGCAAATGCGGTGTGATAATAACTAATACTGCCAGTATCATCATCATTTACGCCTTGTATTCTTGTCATAATTAGTTGCTGTATTTGTAAAAAGGGAACAAATAGGAGACCAGTAACAGTTATACAAGCAACAAAGATTGTTATGGATACTGAGATGTGCTTTTGATTATCAAAGAATTTCATAGAGGATATTCGAGCTCTGATATCATCCAATAATAAACCTTGCTCACTTTTGAGGTTACCATTGTATAGCTGCAGAATTGGAGCTAGCCCGACTTGTAGTATTTGTGATATCTCGTCGACTGCATTCCAGAATAGAAAAGAAGATTTTAAGAAGATGGAACTATCCTGTATATTGAACCAGCAAACGCTGCAACATAAAGGTAGCCATCCGGTCCAACTTGTAAATCCGTAATTCCACCATCAAACCCACTGGCAAATATTATTGGTTGACTATCCTGTGGCTTATTTGATATTTTATTAGATAGTGTACCATTAAGAACCAATCCTGTCCTGTCTTGGTTTAGCTTAAAATGATAAAGATTACCATTTTTGATGTCGCCAACAAACATATCATTTTGATATTGGCTACCAAGTTTTGCCGAATTTAGAAACTTGAGTGCTGTAGGTGCTACTGGCTTAGTCCATATGAATTCAGGGGCTCTGTATTTTCCTTTTCCTCCAAAGTCTACCAAGTTAGCTGATGGATTGGGATTGATTGGTCCTTTTTTTAATGATCCTTCTACTGTCCATATACCTTGTACTTGTACCCATCCACTATTAAATCCTGGTTCAACGAGGTTAATCTCATCTCCAAAGGTAGGACCATTCTCGGTATCCCATAATTTACCGCTTACAGGATCAAAGTCGATCCCAAAACTGTTGCGTATTCCATATGCATAATATAGATTAAGAGGACTTGTAGTACCTTGTCCTAGTGGAGCATTTGATACAGGCTGGCCATCCTGTGTGACTCTTAGTACACCGCCAGTGCTGTCAGCGGGCGGTCCGTTGACTACGTTTTGTGCTTGAGTTCTGTGTGCTCTAAGGTCGCCAATAACCGCGTATACATTACTATCCGGGCCAACTAGTACCTTGCCGCCGTTATGATTAGGGCCAGGGAGAGCAGGTAGGTTTAGCAAAAGTTTGGGGTTAATTAATTGGTCATTTGATAATTCATATCTGTAAAGAACATTTGCAAGCGACTGTGATCCTCCTCCATCTTTTGTATAATATAGGAAAACATACGTAGGACCACTACTGTGCTTAGCAATAGCAATTCCTAGCATACCCCTCTCACTTGTTGTTGAAACAGGAACTTGAAGTAAAGGTTGTAGAAGCATTTTGCCATCTATAATTCTCTGTACTATGCCGGTTTCTTTTTCTACAACCAATATATCATTTGATCCTAAAAATGCCATGCTTGTAGGTGTTTTTAGTCCTTGAGCTACTACTTCCACCTTGAGGTTTGGGTCCTTTGATATCGATGGTTGAGCCAGAACAGAATTAAAGTGATGTATCAGTCCAATTAAGATTGTTAACCCTAACGCTAAGGCTAATAGAGATTGAAATTGAGGTTTAGTCATGTAAATTAAATGCCACGTCACTTAGAATCCTATGATATTTATTCATTCATATGTACGTTAATGATATTCAATATCATGTAACCTGAAGTTGGTCAGATCTATATTTTCATTTAGTTTACCAGTAATTAATCATGATTACCTTTTGTTAGTGCTTTTAGAGTAAGTTTCTAGAATTTAGCAAAGCTTGCTGCAACTTGGCAGTAACCACGATTATTGTCCATTTATGATATTGAATATATACACCAAAACCAATATTGATAGTAGATGTGGGGAACTGGCAGAGGTAGCGGTAGCGATTTCTTTATAGTATTATTTGTTTTTACAATAACATTTTGTTTAGTATCTGCAGGTATTTTCAAAGCTAATATCAGTGTGAAAGAGCCCTATTCATGTAATCTCTCTGCTCATAGAAGCTACATAATATGACTTATGATTTGTACAGTACTACTTTGCCATTGTAATTGGTCAGAGTTGGGGTTGGTTTTCGTGTTCAAAGTTCAGAAATTTCCTTCGTAAATATCACATGGTTCAGATTTTTAGTTTTATCTGATTGTGTTTAATACAATGCAATTGTCTATATCTACGTCGGTACATACTATTTGTTTATACATCTGGAGCTTATGTTAGAAAATTCTTCCTTCTTATTTTATATATAAACGGGTTTGTAAATGATGATAGTGTTAACTAATTGGATAGTTTACGCTCATCGGCTGCCGCAGACACTAATAATCACTATATGGGTGATAGTGACACGACTAGCGTAATATATGGCACGGAGAATGTAATAAATACCGAAATACAATTCTTCGCCAACGCAAAGGAAAAGATATACACATGTATGAATTCTACACGACCTCAATTAGCCATAGTACTTGATTCAATAAGGAGTTCATTCATTGATGCTAAAGGTAGAGGCATAAAGCTAAGGTATCTTACTGGGATCACATATGAAAATATTACTTACTGCAAAGAGCTAATGTCTATAGTAGATGAGCTTCGCCATTTGGAAGGAATAAAGGGAAATTTTATGTTAGGTGAGTCTGAATACTTAGCCCCTCTAGTTTTAATTGAGAGAGGAAAGGCGGCAGCTCGAATTGTTCATAGTAATGTCAAGGAACTTGTGGAACAGCATGAATATATGTTTGATACTCTTTGGAGTAAGGCTATTTCAGCTGAAGATAGGATAAGAGAAATTGAGCAAGGTACGGATCCTATCAGAACCAGGCTTTTAGAAAATCCAAATGATGTATCAGAAGAGTTAAAAAAGATAATCAACACATCAGAAGACGACAGCTGGTCAATATGCTCAACCTTTGATGGGTTACTAATGCTGACTTACAATAAAGGCTTTGAAAGAATGCAAAGAAGACTATTAGATAGTACTAGAAGAGGCAAAGATACGAGATGGGTTGGATCAATAAATAAGGACAATATGCATCTTGTTAAAACCTATATTGATTTAGGAATGAAGATCAAGCAGATCAAGAATATACCACCGATGAATTTTGCTATTTCTTCTAAGGAATTGTATGCAACAATAGATGAAATGAAAGGAGGTCAAATAGCCAGAAACCTTTTGGTTAGTAATGAGCCAAATTATGTAAAACATTTCAAATCAATTTTTGAAGAATTATGGGAAAATGGAATTGATGCTACAGATAGAATAAGGGAAATTGAAGAGAAAGTGGAAGTAGAATTTGTTGATGTAATTGCTGATCCTGAAAAGACAAGCTCAATTTTAGTTGATTTAGCCAAATCTATAAGAAATGAGGCCTTATGCATGGTGCCAACAGTTAAAGGTGTGACAAGAATCCAGAAACTAGGTGTTTTTGATCATATCATTAAAGCATCACAAAACGGTGCTACAGCTAAGATTATCTGTCCTGTGACTGAGGATAATGCACATATTGTAGAAGATATATCAAAGCAAGCTCCAGCTATAAGAATTATGAATATGTGTACAGATTCACCATCAGGTGTAGTTATAGTTGATAGTTGTAAATATCTTCAATATGAGATAAAAGATCCAATGGCTGAAGAATTCTCAGGAGCAGTTGGTTTTGGAGTATATTCTAATAGCAAGTATAATGTAAAATCAGCTAAAGTATTCTTTGAACTACTTTGGAATCAGCATGCATTAAATGAACAACTAAAAGTACATGACAGAATGCAGCAGGATTTCATTAATATTGCTGCACATGAACTAAGAACACCTATTGAGCCTGTCTTATTAGGATCAGAACAACTAAAACATATCTTGCCAAATGATGAAATTGTCTCCATAGTACATAGAAATGCAAAAAAGCTTCAAACCCTATCTAATACAATACTAGATGCTGCAAGAATAGAAAGTAATACTTTTCAGCTTTACAAAGACCGAGTCAATATAAAAAACATAATATTAGATGCATTGGAGCTAACAATTGGCGATTGCTCGCCATCATTATTATCGTCATTGCCATCATCATCATCGTCTTATACTTCTTCTTTTACTTGTTGTTCTGATAAACAGAATGGATTGAGGATATTATATGAACCTCATGATATATTTATTGAAGCAGATAAAGATAGGATAATTCAAGTTGTTTCTAATCTTCTGAATAACGCCGTAAAATCTTTTGGAGAACGTGAAAGACAAGAATCGGAGCGAATTATATCTATTATCATACAGATGAGAGAAGGAGAACAAAACGATAGTAATGAAGTACTTATTAGCATAAGTGATAATGGCAATGGAATAGATCCTGAGGTAATGCCAAGGTTATTTACTAGATTTGCATCAAAATCTTTTGAAGGCACAGGATTGGGTTTGTATATCTCCAAAAATATTGTAGAAGCCCATGGCGGCAAGATATGGGCTGAGAATAATAGCGACGGTAAAGGGGCAATGTTTTCATTCAGCTTGCCACTATTAATGTCTTCATAGTGATTAGTTAGTTAATGATGTTATCCCCATGACTTCGCAAGTACGATATGTCCCTGTTTTCAGTAGCTAATCGTGATATCTCTCTTTGATGTACCCTTTGCTGCCAAGCTGTTGTACTTTGTCTCTTCTCCATTATACCTGCTGGTATTCTTGATTTGTTCTTGGTATTCCATATCTGAGCTCAATTGTTCCATTTCCTATGCATGGTTTTAAGAAGGTGTTCCAATTTCACGCTTAACAGTATAATGGAAGTGCCTAGCTTTATCACTTTGGGTTTATAAGATTGGACGTAAATAAATAATGCTATGTCTTTAAGATACGTGGATTAACAATATAATATATGCATGCATGCACTACAAACTACTTCTATTCAGGTTGAGTGTCACCTACTTAGAATCGGGGCAATCGCATTCCTTGTTGATCTTGCTATTTTTATTATCTCTACTGAGTTTCATGCTTCCAGAGAAAATCCAACCAATCATCTGCGTGTATTTGCAGAGCGAAGTAACAATGTATGCTATAAGAGTTGCTAGTGAATCAAATATTATTTGCTGATAATCATATAACGGCTTATCGTTTCCTTCCTTTTGCGGCAATCCGATGATGTGGTCAAAGCAGCAATCTCCGTCTGTTCTGATATCTTCTTCCTTGTGTTCGTCAATATCCCAAATCCAGAATGGCTTTTTATGTAATAACTTATGATATTTCAAATTATGCCTATGTTGGAATGAACACATTAATATATGGAGAATTATACGAGTCTTCCAAACTCGAGTATATCTTTATTTAACATAAAGTCATTATCTACTTTTGCTATCTATTGCAATGGATTAATAGAATGTCCAACGACCTTATTACCCTTCATTATAATACAGCATGCACATTTTTGATTCAGACATACTACTGCTTGTTCGTGCTTACATATAGGACACACACATGATTGTTGGTGCTGGACTAGGTTGTCAGTATTACTAGGATTACTAATTGTCTTGCCCTTCTGCTGCTGTATTCTTTGTTGATTTGACTTATCACTAACATATAGCCATAACAAAATCAAAGGTATACCTAATGCAAAGAATATGCCTATTGTTCGTATTGGAATACGTAAGACAAATAACGATATTCCGAAACATAATGTAACTAAGCCAAGGGTTAAAATCCAACGATTTGTAATGCTTTCTACCATCTATGGTTTTCAGTCGCCTCTATAATAGGATACAGCACTATCTGATATATGGGATTTCTTCTTCTTCTTCTTCATTCTTATGTTCTACTTCATCTTCTACGCTGGTATCTTTTATTGTGGATAGTCTTTTTCTTTTCCTTCGTAATCTCCTTACTTCCTCAAGTATTTCTCTTAATTGTTCCTCAGAAATCCTTGATATTTTGGAGTCACATTCGATGCCTTTGGCGTCTAGAACTTCTTCTGTTAGTTCGACGATCTCATCTTTATGCCGCTCTTCTTCTATACTTAGCATATTAAGACTTCTAAATCGGAAGTAGGCAAATTCACTCATTATGAGATATTATTATTACAGCAAACTTGTTATTATTGATCTAGTCATACTTGGCTTTGCAGGATTCAAGTCTGTGACTTCAGTAAAACCGCAAGAGATCAAATTTTAGAGATATTCCATAAATAAATGTAAGTAAATTCAGAAGACCTGGTTTGCGGTCATTTCTCCAGCTTCCTCTTCCTGCTCTTCTTCTAGTTGATCTTTGTCTTCGTCATAATCTGGCTCATTGGATTCTTTATCATCTTCATTACCACTATACTTCAATTCTACATTATCTTTAGATTTCTGAGATACAAACTGATGATATCATCAACTAAAGTAGCATCGGATGAATGATATGGCAGAATTCTTATAAATCAAAACATGTCATGTCATCCATTCCATGGATATAAGTAACGTCGGTAATCCAGAAGATGATAGAAAGCAGCTAAGGATCAGGATATTGAGAGAGCTTTGCGCTAAAGATACTGATGCGAGAAACAATAATGGCCCGATTACATTTCCAATAGATGATGATTTACGTGTTGGATTTGATATGGAATACATTAATCACGAGCTTCAGATAATTGAAAGAGAAACTGGTTATATACGACTTTTCGATAATGGGCATATTGGCCTTACAGCACAAGGAAGAGCGCATTGTAATAATCCTGATGAAGCCTTTTAGTCGATGTCCTTATAGTCGACATAGCCTAAAGCAGTTCATTTCTAAAATGCCTCGTTTGTAGTCAATGTTGTACTGTTTGTTTCTCTAGATTGTTCACCATACTCAGCCTCATTTGATTCGTCTTTATCACCTTCACTAGCAGATTTAGCTTCTCTTTGGTCTTAGTAGATACAACCTAATAGCATCATCAACTACGGTTGCATTAGTCAATAGATCAAGCTTCATAGAATAGCACTCTTTGGCTAAAGATAATGCCTGTATCTTTTCTCTTTTATCTTCTGTATTATCTCCGGAACTGCTCACATGGCAGTTATGTAACCATCTAAAAAATCGCTTGAGATGTACTAAATAATAATTCCAAGTCGTAATCCACCTTTTGTCAGGGTCTTCTTCTTGGTTCTTAATTTTAGTATCCAAAAATGAACAAATTTGCTGTTTGCTCTTTATGTCGTAAAAATTAACATCTTTTCCTATAAAAAATGCAAAAGCGATTACTGTCTTTAGGCTGTTATTTTGATGGCGCTCTGATGCACTGTTTGCCTTCATATATTCGTGGAACTCGCTGATCAAGCTTGAATTTGTAGTGTTAGGAATAGTTGGTATTTTGCTAATGGTGGTTGATAGTTTGGATGGCATTGAACTATTCTATGACCTCACTTGCTATGCTGATATAGTATAGTATCCAGAAGTATATGAGCCCATGTAGTTAATGGGCCGAAAGGGAGTTGAACCCTTGACCTTTCGATTATCAGTCGAACGCTCCACCAAGCTGAGCTATCGGCCCGCTCAATTGTTGAAAATTAACGTTATTTATTCGTGTGGCTTGGAGCTACAAATGACAAATATTACACGACATTTCTACTATGCATGTAGAATTTTCTTATTATAAGAATTGTTTAATGCTATATCATATTCTTTTTTTACTTATGCTTGCATTAATAATGGGAAGTTTGGTATGCTACTTCATTTGAGTAATGTTATACATCTTTAAATTCCAGATATTTTATAGCAATGCTAACTCAGTAATATCGTAGATCAATGTATTACTACCAAATCTAAATGCATTTAAGAATAGTAATGCGTAGTTAATGCACCCAATGGCTGATACAATACGCAATGTAGCCATAATTACCAAAACCAACAATACAGAGGCTGAAACAGCAGCTAAGATGATTACGAATTTACTAATAACTAGGAAAATCAAGGTATATTCAATTCTTCCGCTAACACTTGGGAACGGTGCTTATACATTAAGTTCAGAAGATCTAAAAAACGTTAACCTTGATCTCGTCTTTGCTGTGGGAGGAGATGGTACCACTCTGAAAGCATTCAGGATAATCCCATACAACACACCTCTCGTCAGTATAAATGTAGGAGGGCATAGAGGTATATTATCTGAAGTTGGCATAGAGTCAATAGAATCTGCAATTGATATGATAGTCAAGGGTCAGTATTTTCGTGATTTTCGTCTTAGAATACAAGCATCCATCAATGGAAAAATGTTTCCTCCTGCATTAAATGATATTGTATTTACAAGAATCAACTTAACTAAAACACCAATTTTATCTATAAAGTTGATCGATGATGAAATAAAGCAGAGGATGGACGGGATAATCATTTCTACGTCTACGGGTTCAACTGCGCACTCATATTCAATCGGTGGGCCTGTTTTATATGAAGACATGGACTGTTTGATAATTAACCCTATTGCATCAGTCAATAGAATGCCTGGGCTGGTGGTTCCAGCTATTGATATTGAAATTAAAAGTACTCATGATGCACAGTTAATAATAGATGGTCAAGAAGTGTTCAACGTTACAGCTGACCAGAGAATAAAGATTTCGCGCTTTTCAATGGATGCAGAATTCATTCGTCTAAAAAAGAGAGGTTTGAGACAACTTACCAAACTTGGTTTCTAGTAAATTTGTTTTAGATGCAAGCGCATTTTATACAGGTGTTCCGTTCCTATCCAATTCGAACTTCTACACTACAAACTCAGTTTTTAATGAGGTAAAACATATAAAAAAATCATATGGAGCTTTAGAAGCATTAATCGATGCAGACAAGCTTAGAATAATTGAGCCGGAAGGACCATTTCTGCAAGAAGTGATAAGCATGGCAAAAAAAACAGGTGATTTTTCTAAATGTTCTCATGCAGATCTCTCTATCGTGGCACTTGCGCTACAGCTAAAAACAGCCATTCTTTCTGATGATTACGCTGTCGGAAATGTCGCGGCAATGTTGAATATTCCAGTCAAATCTTTAGGCAATAAAGGAATAACAGAAGTTAGAAAATGGATTGCATTTTGTAGCGCTTGCGGTAAGGCATATGGACAAAATACCATAGAATGCATACTCTGTGGAAATAGACTCAGACGTAGGTCTAAAAAGTCATCTAGGACTAAAATAAAACCAACATGATTATCATATGCATCCAGTTAACTAATAAACAAATTATCTGTGATGCTATTTTCCCTTTTTCAAATAAAACTACCGGGGCAAGGTATTCTGATTCACTTAACATAAAGTTTCCTTTTATACCATCTAAGTGTCTTAGCTCATCAACAAGTAATGCTAACTCTGCAGTAAGAGAGATTGTCTTTGGTAATTTCAGTAATATAACGAAGTCTAACAGATCTAGCTTTGGCATCGAGAAATGCTTTCTTTATTTGCTCAAGTACAATTGCTAATTCGGGCCGCGTATAATTCATACACGTATCAATTCTTTTTCTTGCATTAGAGAAAAATAGTAATTCAATATCTAGTACCCTCTATTAATCTAGTATTGGTGTTAGCAATGCTTTGCGAGTTTGTATCTTATGGCAATGGAGATGTAGAGATTGGTTCCGGCAACGGCTCAAATCAATCTGTATTTAAAAATCTTAGTAAGATGATATATAAATACTGGAATGAAAAGTATAGGCATGAAGGCAGACAGTCAGAGAGTATTAACCTTTCTAACGGATGTAATTTCCTTAAGTAAATACATGTTACTACCACTCTAATTGTCATTATAATATCCTCTTCATACAAATCATAATGCACGTTTAGTAAATTACAATAGCAGTATCAGACTATACCATGGGGATGACAAACAAGCAATTACTCTTATTATCTTGTCGTGAAGTTGGATGTTATGGCTATTGTGATTACATTGTAACAGGAGAGACTGAGGAAGAGGTTGTCAAAAGTGCTGTAGAGCATGATATGAAAGTACATGGTAAAACAAGAAAGGATATAGCAGGGATGAGAGAAAAAGTCAAGGGATTCGTATATACTCTATATAAGTAAGTTCTTTTATCATTTAGTATTAAGAGTTGTTCTTAACTAACCCAATCAGTGCTACCAATTATGAGAATGCAACGATATGGCACAATAGTAAATATAAGATCCATAGCTGGCAGAATGGGTTTTCCTCTTACTCCTGCTTATGTGAGCTCAAAGTTCGCACTAGAGTGATTATCTGAATCTATGGCTTATGAATTAGAGCAATTTGGAATAAAGGTTATACTTATAGAATCAGGTGTAATTAAAACTAATTTTGATAACAATTTAAAGTTAGGAAGAAATGTTTCTACAACTACTACTATTGATTATTGTTCACCTTATGCAGAGATAACAGAAAAGAGAATTGCAGCATTCAAACCTAGATTTAAAGATGGATCGTCTCCAATAGAAGTAGCCAAGTCATTTTAAATGCCATTACATCGCGAGACATTCCATCAGAATTAAGGCATTTAGTAGGTAATGATGCTTTTAGGCTGATAGAAATAAGGAACAACAAGTCTGATAAAGACTTTAGAAGATTAGTGATGGAAGGTGTTCTAAAATAGTCATACTTGCTGTAATATCTCTTTCAAAAACGTATTGCTATCAAGATTTGAAAATGTTGATAAATCTATTTTTGCACCAGGTTTCATTATTTCCCTGAAGTCTTTTCCTGCTTCTTTTTCTTTCCACCATTTATCTCCGTATTTATTTCTAGCGTACACATCTAGCTCTGCTGCTCTTACAGCTGCAAGCAAATAGCTTGGTACGTACATTATTGATTCAGGAAGAATGTGGTGTAATAACCAGTATTCTCCGGGCATCTCAAATCCAGTATATTCTCTTATTAGTCTGGAGTAAAGTTCAGATGCCTGAGGTATTGACAAGTTTTCTTTCCAGTATTCTAACTTCATTAACGAATTAGCTGCATAAAACACGACAAAAAACAATTCCATGAATTGATTCCTTGACGTTAGTTTGCTAATTATATTATTATTATTGCTGTTATTCTTTTGCGAATCAATTAGTGGTCTTATATAATCACCATTTTTTGTTAACCTTTCTAAAAAAATAGAAAATATCTCTGCTACACCCATTGGAATTCTGTATTTGTCCCAATACTCATTTTTTATATCTATAGAGCTAGCATGCATAGCATGCCCTGTTTCATGAAAACAAGCTTGAAAATCAAAGTATGGACTCTCCTCCTTATAGAGTACTCGAATATCAGTAGGTATCTTTACAAAGAAACATATGGGCGATGGATATTTGTTCTTTCTATCTCCAGAATCAAAATGGATGCTAGACAAATCAAATTCCAAATTTACGAGTATTTTTTTGACTTCACTAAGTGGATCTATATCTAAAAATCTACTTTCTATATCAGAATATATTTTGTTTCTAAAAAAGTAAAAATCATCGTAATATTCTGGTTCCTTACCAAGAATTGTCTTACCAATATCAGTTAATGCGTCTTTGAAGGGTTTCTTTGCTCTTTGTCCCATAGCCTTTATGAATTCAACTAATTTTTCATATGAAATATTTTCTTGTTCCAAATACGCAGAAACTGGATCTAGTTCATTATTCATTTCCTTGTCATCTTTACTGTGTCTATATTTTTCATAGACTCGTTTTATTTTTGAAAATCTATTTTCTATGATTGGTGCTATGTATCTGGTTTTTTCAATAAATTCATCAAATACTTCTTTTCTATTTTTTGTTTGTTTTTCTAAGCTATTGAATTGGCGCCAAGTACTCCAGTTCACTGGGGAATCTTTAAACGTATGTCTTGAGGAACTAACCTTTGCATTTCTAGTATTACGTAACTCTAGTTCCAGTTTCTTGGTTTTAGAATAAGCAATATCCTCTATTGCTCCAAGAAGAACAGGTCTGGGCTGAGAAAAAAAATCTATGAATATCTGCGAATTAATTATTTTCATTTCCGCAAGATGTTCTATTAGATTTTCACTATAGTCTAGACCTGCATATTGCTTATATTCTTCATCTGTTTGTGAAATATATATGAGCTCATCTAGTTCACACCAGTGTTTTAAGTTCATTATTAATGATATAATTTCTGCAGCATTTGATTTTATTAATGCATCTGTTACTAAAGCTGAGCATAATTTCTATTAATAAAGGTGTCATATTTTATTTATTAAAGGAGGAAAGTGTATAATCTATTGAATTCTAATAATCGTGAGAATCTTACATATTAGTTAATACATATACACATATCCAATATTTATGTACACGTTACGATAATATGGATGAAATGCAATAACTAATACAGAATATCCTTTATTGGCTCTCCTATTAACTAAAAGACGGCGATTTCTATTCTTTGCATTTGGCATTATTGTGTTTCTAATTGCTTATTCTATCGGCGCAATACTTGTAAAAATAAATACTAGTCAAGCAGATTTCATAAAAAAAGATTTTGAAACAAAAATCAAAGGTATTGATCAATATGGTATCTTTGCAAATAATTTTAAGGTAGCATTAGGAATGTTTATTCCTGGTTTTGGTATTGCATTAGGAGGCTTTTCAGCATTTTCGACTGGACTGGTATTTAATGCAATAGCCCAAGCTTCACCTGCATTATCTAATATTTCTCCCCTAATAGTTTTTCTGACACCATTTGGAATTTTAGAGATTATTGCATATGGTATAGCAATATCAAGAAGTGGTATATTGTCATATCAATTAATTAAAGATAGAAACAAAAGAAATTCATGGAGAAAATATGTTATTCCTACTATT
>DATFDI010000075.1:0-4213 GCA_035252175.1 Nitrososphaeraceae archaeon | reverse complement strand
TTACAAAATGATGTGTTAGAATATGAAGATGAAACACAACTGTTTAGAACAACAGAAAAAGGTTTACGCCTATTGCAAATGTATAATCAATTTGACGAAATGATGTCTATTGCAAATGTAAGAAAATAAACAATTTTTTCTTATTATTTTCTTCCTGCAATTTGTATGAAAAGTCATTTTATAGGAATTTATCAATAAACCCTTTTTTGACAGACAACGTAATCACAATATACATGTTGTTTAGCATAATAAGAGAACCAAATGTCTAATCTTTTTAATCATATTTCAATATTATTATATTAATTCTACCTATACTACTGAGCTAGAATTGAGTCAGAATATACATGTAAGTAAATTACTGCTATAGCATATTACAAATCATAATTCGAATGGCAATAGTCTTGATAGTATAGATATCCATCATGTATTCTAAGCACAGACATGAGGGTATAGGAAATATGCCATATGAGGTGGTAGAGAAATGAGCCATTAAATTAAATCATAAGAGAATGACGCGAGAATGACATACAGTGGAAAATTGTTTAAATCTTGTGAATGTGCATATCAGATGTCAGCATTAAAATATGCAAAAACAGTACTTACAGGTGAGTTAAGAGATCCTGCTTTGTCAGTCGAGTCGGATGTTGGATGTAAGTCTATAAAATACCTTCAAATTATTTATATGATATTTGCTCCTTAAATTTTCCAGTTTTATAAAATGGCAAAGTACAATTCATAGGGGGCTATAATAATCACAGCAATATATGCCAATTTTAGATTGTCATGTACACCTCAATAACTATAGCGAATTGAATAAGTCAAAAAAAGTTCTTTCGTTAGAAGAAAGGGTAAATGCGTTGCTTGAGTCTATGTATAATAACGATGTTGATTATTCTCTTATACTATCATCATATAAGGTTGATATAAATAGACCATCTACACATCAAATTATTGATGCCACAAAAAAATATGTTGATAAACTTGGCGTTGTAGCAGGATTTTCAATTGACAATCACACTCATGAAGACTTGGGAAATTATAGAAAATGGCTTAAAGACGGGTATATTAAGGGTATAAAGATCTACTGCGGATATGAGCATTACTATCCATATGATGAACGATATCAAAGAGCTTATGATATGTGCATTGAATATGGGAGACCACTTATGGTTCATACTGGAGACACGTTGTCAAGTACAGCTAAGATCAAGTATTCCCATCCTTTAAATATAGATGACGTCGCAGTGGATAATCCTGAACTAAATATAATTATGTGCCATTTAGGAAATCCTTGGATAATAGATTGCCAAGAAATACTTTACAAGAATAGAAATGTGTATGCAGACATTTCTGGTCTATTCGTTGGTAAATTTACATTGACTGCTGAAACTCATTATGTAAGAAAAATAAAAGAACTATTAAACTATGTTGGTGCACAACATCATATATTATATGGAAGTGATTGGCCCATTTCTAGCATGTTCTCATATCTTAGCTTCGTTCAAAAACTTGAACTTAATCGAGAATCAAACGATCTCCTAATGTTCAGGAATGCAGAAAGCATTTTTAAATTATAAAACATCTTTTATGTACCTACATCTTCAATATTTGATCGATCCTACTAAACATGTTTAATTGAATGTATGTCAATGCTTGTAGTAGTTGTATTTGTATTTGTAGATATTTTTGTTAAATCCATATTTACTGTACCCGTAGTTTCATTTCCAAAAATGTCGACTACTTTTATTGCAATCGTGCGTAATATCGCAGCCTCGAATTCCATACTTGTGTATTTTGGTACTGATTGTACCCTTCTACCTACCCGACGCATAGCTTGCCAACTTGATTTAAAAATTGTACCATCATAATTCCAATCTATAGCCCAATAATCAATTAAAGACAATGGTTTGTCTACTAGTATTTCCTGGACCCTCTTCTGTTGCTGGGATTTTAAAGGAAAATCAAATACAATATACTTATCTATGCCAGCAGTCACTATGTATTTTCCGTCTATTTGTTGAATTTCTGGTTCCAAGAGACGTAAGTATGGTTTATCATAGAATCTTATTTTTCCATTTAGAGAATATAAATAATCTACGCCTTCAGTCTTATTTAGATATTCATATATTTCAGGAGGTATTGCCTTATTAATAATTTCGCTGTGCCACTCTCTATCTGATGTGCGCTTTCTTACTTCAAGCCTGTGATCATAATTATATTCGTAACTCCAACCAAGAATAATTAATCTTTGATATCCTCTCCCATCTAGATGTTCAGCTAATGTTTCAAGTTCTTCTACCTTCTTTGCAGTTACGGGTATATCAGGATGACTTATATAGACTAGTTCATCGAATAATCTATCCATCCTTATTCCAATATCAGGGAAGTCTTTTCTAGGAACCGCACCGTATAGTTTGAGAATTATGGATTGAACGTCGTAAATGCGTGAACCAGTCAAATAGATTGATTGTCTCTGATAATTACCTATATTCTCTATAAGAAAAGGTTTAGAGCTATTTTGAACTAGACGGTTGCGTATTATTTGTATTGCTACTTTTGAATAATCGCATCCTATCCATTGCCGTCCTTTTTTCTCTGCTACCGCCAATGTTGTTCCAGAGCCAGCAAAGAAATCTGCAATTAAGTCTCCTTGATCCGAAAAATTGGTAATTATTCTTTCTAATAATTCAGCATGTTTTTCAGTAGGATAGTTGGATGAATAATTATATCCTTGAATATCTATCCATAAATTATCTACTATCTTATGCTCACGTGGTTCTACCCAGTATTCTGGATACTTCACTCCTTCACGTTTTCTGATAAATTCCAGTGTCTGGCAGTTTGACCTCCAATATTCTAAAAGGCTTTTATTTTTCATAATTTCTAACTCATCTTTTGTAACCTGAGATTTATGAGATGAAATATGAATATTAAATTCATCTTCAAATTTGCGATAATTTTCAATAGCTCTAAGTGCTCTTTCCCTTTTCCATTTCCATTGTCCTCTGCTGGGTGTTATCCCAAATATTTCATATCGCATGGTGGGCCTCTCAATATTGCTCCAAAATCCCATCCATTTTGCTTCTACTTTTTCCGTTTCAGAAAGCGGCTGCTTAAATTTACTAGCAGGACATTTGGTATACCATAATATAGTATCGTTGCTGGTATGCATCCTGTCTATTTTATCAAATTGATATATCAGACCCTTCTTACGACCTCGTTTTACTATGATTTCATTTCTAAAATTTCCTATACCAAATATCTCATCCATAATTAATTTGGTATAATGGCTTATGTGATAATCAAGATGCAAGAAAATAGAACCATCATTAGTAAGTAACCTCTTCATTAATTGTAATCTTGGATAAAGCATATCCAAGAAGGAGTCAATTCCTTCTTTCCAATTATCACTGTAGGCTAATCTTTGTATGATTGAAAGTACTTTAGAGCTCTCTGTATCACCTACCTCAAATTTTGCGTAGTAATTTTCATTTGTCCAAAATGGAGGATCTGCATAGATTAGACTTATCTTACCTTCATAGCCTGAGGCAATAAGTGCCTGCATTGCAAGAAGGTTGTTTCCGCAAATAATTCTGTTTATTCTGTTCCTCTGAAAATTAATATTGGAATTACTTTTGAAAAAGGTTTGAGTTGTTGATGGTTGGTGTGCTGTTGGGTTTGAAAACACGATCTCGGATATTTGAATTTCTGTTCCCTTTGTGTCTATTAGATGATGTGGTTTAGTGTTCCAAGTTAGCCTTGCTGACTCTTTCCTTCGAATTGCTATTCCCAATTATTTTCTCACTATTAGATCACGTGTAAACATATTTCTTTTGCTAATATTATATTGTGGAAAATAATGTTATATACTATAACGTTCAACTTTGTAAGATTATTGCTTAAGTTATACTAAATATTTTCTTATATTGTAGGGAAAAAAAGTAAAAGTGGTTTATCAAATATGCCAAGATAACTCTCAAAGAGATACAATTTTGCTATTCGTGATTTATTAATTGTAATGTGTATCATGAGTCCAATCTCATAGATCTACTTCTCTTGACGTGTAACACCAATCTAGTACAATGATCACATCATCGATCGAATAATATGATCAAATAAAATGATCGAAAGTACGGCTCCTTATAAATATCAGATCTAATAAAACATTCTTATGAAATATAGAAGCAGAACTGACATAGTTGGGTTAATTCTA
>DATFDI010000074.1:0-15016 GCA_035252175.1 Nitrososphaeraceae archaeon | reverse complement strand
TATTATTTTTATCATATATATAAATAGTAGCAAGAGAAATAGGCACAAAATCATATTCAAAAAATATTGATTGTATAAATTCTAGAGTGCTCATCATCATTTTCAATTTATTTGTTGATAAATTGAATAATGATGATTTTTATATTTATAGCAACGAGATCACTGCTTGACATATCAGTATGCAGATCAATGTTATTTTAGAATTAATGATAATAATTATGCTCATAGATTAATCAAAAGAAGGGTTTAATGATACATAATATTAAAAGCCGCAAGGCATTATCGTCATCTATCATAGAATTTAGAAATATGATGTCCGCAGTTAATACTAATCGAACACATAGCAATTATATAAAGTAACATGTCAATTTCATACCAATGAATATCAGGGCCATTTATATGGCTGCCGGTGGTATTGTTGCAGTAGCCGTGGCAATATTTCTAATTATGGGTACTGGAGTTTTGACTAACGGTAATTTTAGCAGAGACCAACCTAATCAGAATTCATTAAAAAATTCACTACAGCCGATCAATCTTTCGATCAAAAACGTTACTGCCAAACCAATTGGTAGTAAAGCAGCTGATGTTCAGGTGGTATTTGATGCCTATAATCCAAATAAGGGAACTGTAATTTTAGAAGCCATAACATATAATCTCTTTGCAAATGGCATTCATTTAGCTTCTGGAGATATCGGGGCTAAACTTGAAGGATTCATAGCATCACAAGAGGGAGTTTATCCTATTATTGGCAATGGCACGGTAACCTTAAAAGATACACAGGCCATACAACAGGCTAACATGACTGCTGATGGATGGAGTAAAGTAGTCAATAATAAAGCAAACTATATAATAAATGGAACATATTCCTATAAGCAGACATCTAGCTTGCAAGCAACTGGAGAAGACAAGGACTTTAAACTGACGTTTCCTTGAGCGTTTTTTATTATTACGATTTTGGACGTATTGTTTAATGCATGACGGCCAAATAAGTCAATAAATGACGTATAATGCAGAATACATGAGCATTAATAACACCCGGTACAAAATCAAGCTAGCCAGATGACTTCTTTTTTTCAAAGCCCAATAGGCTTTCTAACGAAAAATTCGAAGGCTTCTTTTGTCTAGAATAGCATCGCTCATAATACTTGCATTGTAAACATAAATCACATGGCTCCACAATAGGAACTTTACTTTCTTTCAGAAGCATGCTTAATATTCTTGCACGTCGTATAATCTCTTCAAACATTCTATTGTTTTTAGTGGTTGAAAATTGTACAGTTTCTCCTTTGCCAGTGATATAAATAAGAATACCTTCAGTTTTGTTGAATGCAAATAGACAAGCATTAAGATAGAGCAGATCCCTAGGATGAGGAATTTCTGGAAGGCTGCCTACAACTTCAAACCTCAAAATAAATTCATCATTAGATATAACGTCTGCTGTAACTCCAAGTGTCAAATTATCAACTTTGTATTCACCATTTACATTATTAAATGAGCGTCTTATGCCATTCTTGAGTAGAATGGATACCTTGGTGGCATTGTCTGAAGGAAGAGGATCTTTACGTTCATAATATGACAAGCGTGTACAGCGTGAAGCTTCAAGAGCATGTATTATACTAGGATCGCTCTTGTTTAAGTTCGTATAAATGTCTTCATCTGCTTCCTCAAATGTCTTTTCTATCATTCTTTTTATGTCTCTATCGCCTAGCATAGTATACAGTTTAACATTTGGAATTATATATACTTGGAAAAGTAAATAAATTTAAAAAGCGAATTTTGATATAATTACTATATAATCATTATAATAACGATATCCACATCTATGAAATATATATGGTATACAACTATTTTTCTAATTATTTTTTGATGCTAGAATTATGGGATCTAACCAATTAGATTTAAAAATATTGTCATGCAGATAATAATCATAGTCTTTATGGTAGAAAGTAATGGGATGAACGAGAAAAAGATTGGCAAGAAAATTAAGAAGTGTAATATACAATACTTTAAGAATTAAATTTAGAAACCCGATCTAATTGGATCTTTTGGCTTCATCAACTCACGCAATAGAGTCGTTGCATAGGATCCTTTTGGTAATTTAAAGTGCAGTGTAAGTGAATTCATATAAGAGAAATCCTTACACCAGAGTAGTACTTGTCTAAATCCCCCAGGTGCACTCAATTCTTCCATTTCCTTTATGTAAAAGTCTTTTCCTGTTATGGTTTCCTCCTGCATAAGCCTTCTTGTTATGACTTCAAATCTTCCCTTATTAGGCTGAAAAGTATATCCCGAGAGTCGAACAGCAGGAACCACATCTGAAGTTAAATCTTTATGAGAGTCATACTTACGTATCTTTCCAAAAATTAACTGTCCTTCCAGTTCGAAACATAGATCACCTTCCTTACATACAGATATATCCTCTCCATCTAAAATTGCGACACTTAGACAGTTGTTGAAAATATATGCCTGATAAGCTTGAACAAACAATCTGCGAATGACAATTGGTATGGACCGCAATGCCACCACAGGCTCTCTGCCATTTGCCAATGCGGACATTACGTCATATTCAATATCCATTCCTTTCGGAAGTTGTTTAAGAATTTGAGAGTAATTTTTTGGATCAAGACATTTTTCCCTGATTTCTCTGATTGTTGGAGAATCATATTCTGAGGTATGGGACAATAGAAGTTCTATAGCCTTTTTAAAATTTCGCTTAACAATTTCTCTTCCTACAAGATGAGTAATTAGTCTCTTGCTGCCAAACCGTTGTAGCCCATAAAAATTTGCAATATTTCTTATTTGTGGGATAAAATCAGAAATATCAGAAGATTTTGTGTTATTAACAGCAATAGTAAATTCATTTCCACTAAGATGAGCTTTTCTTAAAGGCTTTCTACTAAATCCTTTCAATATCAGAAGAGTATGCCGTGTTTTTGCTTCCCTTCTGATATTCCCTGTTTGTTCTGAACTAGCGTATTGTTTTGTGATGGCCCGTGAATCCTTGATTCCGAGGATTTTAAGTCTAATACCAAGATCTCTTTTTATTTCAAAAAGGGCGTGATTTGAATCAATATTTCTTTTGTCTAAAATATATAGTGGAAATTTATGTGTATCGTTCTGTACTGGTGATAAATCAATAAGAAAAGAATCATCTATTATTTCAGATACTCTAAAACTAGTATCGTTTTGTTTTATACAACCGCTTATACCTTCGTAATCAGTACAGTAGCATCGTATTCCTGCAAGATGATCTATTTTTGGAACATAGTATATATTCATTGATCATTAACACAAAAGCAGCCACAATACCCCCTATAAAATATTTATTGATGAGCCATTATTTTGTTATTAGAATAGAGCTGATCGAGACAGGCGAGTCAGGAGTTATTTCATTCTATCGATTGAATTTAGCTACATGTATTAGTACTCCTAATACTTAGAAAACAGGATTTTTAGAGATGTTAGCCCTTATAGTTGCATTGCAGATTGTTATTGGGAATAGATAACAGAAGTAAAATGACTATAGTACAGACAAAGAGATTGAAGAGTATATTGATGAGGAGCATAAAATTGGCGTTGGTTAGTATATCTACTTGGCTTTATTGTGGTGGTTGAATTTCTCTTATACTAAAGTTCTTTATGTCTACTGTGTTGAAATGATCCCATCCAAATATGGCAATTGGACCTCCCCATGTGATTATTTGATCAGGATTTGCCGCTTTGCAATGACCGCCTTGAGTTCCAAGGCCACCTCTATCAATATATTCATATGTCTTCACCCAGTTTCCATTGTTATCCTTATCA
Organism: Nitrososphaeraceae archaeon; assembly: GCA_035252175.1. GTDB lineage: Archaea > Thermoproteota > Nitrososphaeria > Nitrososphaerales > Nitrososphaeraceae > JAFAQB01. The sequence goes on along the minus strand of DATFDI010000074.1, from coordinate 11,212 downwards.
ATCCAATTCTGCATCATTACTACCGTTTTTCCATTTTCTTGGAAATTGTATGTCACCATCTTAAATCCGATCCATTTTCCCACCATAGAACCTACAATTGAAGATTTAGTTGGTGTAAAGACGTAGCCACCTGTATGCCATTGCTCCTTAGCAAAGTTTGTGTGTCCATCAACAAACATTTGTCCTTTTATTGATGTTCCCTCGCAGCCTCTTGTGGAGGTGGGAATGCCACCTCGTGCAGACCAGGTAAAGTGATTATCCGCAGGTTCATTTTGTACTACTCTGATATATCCAGTCATTTCCACATTCTTCCAATCATTAGGTGCTAGCATATACTCTTGCTTAGCTAACTGTTTTTGATCTGTATTGGGAGGCTCGTGATATCCGGTCGAAGTATAGATTCTATACCTTATATTTTCTTGTCCAGAGACTCTGAAAGAACCATCAGCATTTTTAGTCAAGGATGGAGAACCTGACCGTGAGTCCTTTGCAGTATCCATATTCATAAACCATTGTTCGCCTCCTGGCTTTGATTGGTATAATTCTTTTATGCCAAATTTGTCAGTTCTGTTTCCTGCAGGTGAATGTGATAGTGGTTCTGATGACGAGGTGGCAGTTTGTGGTGAATATGATTGCCGCTGATGTGGTATTTGTCCTATAGTTTGTGGTTGTTGCTGTTGTTGTGACTGCTGTGCAATAGGTGGTAATGATTGCGCTGGTGGTAATGATTGCGCTGGTGGTAATGGCAATTGCAACGATGATGTGGAAGGTGATGACTCAGAAGACAGAACTTGCTGGGTATGTGAAGCTGCTTGCTTTATTATTTCTTCTATGTCTTCACCGCCGCCCGCTACATGGGCAGCCACTTGTGTGGCAGCTTCAATAACAGAGTTGACATTACCAATTGCTTGCTGCTTTGAGAGATATAATAATGATTGAGCTAAAGGACCATTAGGATTTAGATTAATTATTGAGTTTATCAGATTAATAGTCTTAGTTGCCTTATCTTGACCAGACGTCTGTACTATTTGAATTTGTATTAGTTGAAGAATATTTTGTATGCTTTCTTTATTAGAATGAGTATTGATTACCTGATCTGAGATATCATTAATTAATGACCTATTCTTTACTTTATTATCATTATCATCGTTATGATCGGCATACACAGTATTGATAAATGTATTTTGGCTAGAAATTGTAACCGACAATAAAAGCAGCATCATTGCAGACAAAGATATTCCTCTAATTTTGTTGTGAGTACCCTTCATAGGTATAGAAGTCATTTTGTTATTCTCCAATAGTCATTGAGGATAGATGTAGTATATTGTGATAATAATTTGCAATGATAGTGTTGGGTAACAAGTATCTGTGATGCTACTTCTTGAATCAATATAGAGGATATAAAAGGGATGTCTACAACTAACATACCTAGCACAAATATCACTTTATAAAATGCAATGGAAACTATCTATTTACGTAGAACCATTGTTTGTACTATTGGTCATTTGCATACGTTTTTTTTATCATCAAATATTTGCTGTATTATATATAACTATATACTTATGATTATTTTATTGCCATTTTTCCTCTTCTTTGCAGAAGAGAAAGTGCAAACAATTTCATGTGACGAAATACAAGATTACATTGAAATATATACTTAACACTATACTATAGAAGGCTAAATTTTTTGTTTCCAAAATTATACATATAATTCACAAAGATTGGCTATTGTGTAAGAGCTTTTGTGAATATATTGGATACAGGAGCTAATTTAACTAAATCATCATGAAGATTAGCTTGAAATCACGATTTTCAAGCCGCATCTGAAAGTGATCGTCAATTCTGATTTTCCTAATACAACATAGCATTAATAAATAGGAAAATAACAGAAGTTGTAAGCTGACTACATATGTTAGTATTAAACTCCTATTAGCATAAGCTATCACAGTGTGTTACAAATACTGAAATACTGCTAAAAACAAAGGATTTATATCAACAAGTAGAAGTTAATGTTATGGGATTAGGACAGTATATGGCCAAAGAAATAATGAGAGAATTAGGTAATAGATCGCGAGAATTTTATGAATTTGTGATGCCGGCCATAGATATGTTTGAAGACGGGAACGACTTGATCGTTAATATTGACTTGCCGGGATTTGCTAAAAATGACATTAATCTAAGAATAGTTGAAAATATATTATCAATCAATGCGAATAGAGAAGCTGAAGAAAATCATGGCATAGTTTATTATAAACACAGACCTACTCGATTAGACAAGAAGGTAGCATTACCTATTCAAATTACTGATGACAATAAGGTGATTGGAACTGCAAAGTATATAGATGGTGTTGTTACTTTAAGAATTCCAATTCCAAAATCAAGTAACATTCCAATAACATAGTTAGATCATTCAGTTGACACATTTCTCTGGAGTTCGGGATATCATAAATATAATGTAGGCTGACCTTACGGGTAGTTGAAGTCAGATCTTCTTTAAAGCTTTCTAAAAAAGTTCCAAAATAGTAGATATTTTATAGTTGATTATACAAGAGAATCTTTTCTTGTGGATAACAAGTCGAAAACAACTTTAGTCAACAGATAAGTGAACAATTAACCCAGATTGCCTATATACCATGCAATTTGACTGCTTATTATTGAAGATAGATTGCGGTCTTGAGCACAGAATTTCCTTGTCTTGTGGATAATTATTACATTATTAATTATTATATAAACAGACATAAATAGCAACAGAATCCTGTTGTTATCTTATCTTGAACTAACTATTTTAAATACCAACAAATAATTCACTAGTCACAGTTATAAGATAGATTTGAAAATTGAATTTAAATGAGTAATGATATTAATCAGCAACAGGCTGCTGCGGATCAGAAGATTAGTGAAATGGTTCAGCAGTCAAGAATTCTGGAGGCATATATGAATGACACGATTACACGCGAGGCTACAGTCACAAAGTTAATTGAAGAGGCTCGACTTGCTTCGTCTGCTGTTCAAAATATAATGGATGAATCAGAAGTGGAATCTTTAATGCCTGTTGGAATTGGAGTTTATATGAAAGCATTAGTTCCGCCTGTAAAGAAGTTACTGGTAAATGTAGGATCAGGAGTAATTGTGGAAAAAAGCAGAGAAGATACTGTTAATTATATTGAATCCAGAATTAAAGAATTCGAAACTGCTTTGAGACAACTATATAGTCAAAAACAACAGATTGAAATGCGCATGGAGCAGATTCAAAAACAAGTTAACCAGATGTTACAACAGTCATCTGGCGGTTCTTCTTCTGCCAAATCACAGCATAATTCATATACACATAGTAATAGACAATAACCACATCATCATAAGGGTTGAATATGATTTGTTTGACAAGCTGAAAAAAGCCTTCTCAAGCATAGGAATAAGAAACATAGGTCAGAAGGAGATTTCTGAAAAAGATATTGATGAGAATCTATTTGATTTGCAACTTGCATTATTAGAAAGCGATGTTTCGCAAGAGGTAATTGATCACCTATCGGAGAAATTAAAAAAAGAACTGACCGGAACAAAATTTGATAAAGGACACGATAATGTAGAGAACATAATAAGAATAAGGCTCCAAACTGCAATTGCAGAAATGTTTGCCAAAGCTGAAAAAGTAGATTTGATACAGAGAGTTAAATCGAAGATAGATTCCAAAATGGGACCATATGTTATTGTATTTCTTGGCATTAATGGAACTGGCAAAACTACAACAGTTGCAAAAATGGCTCATCTTCTCCGTAAAAATGGCATTTCAGTGGTTATGGCAGCCGGAGATACTCATAGAGCAGGGGCAATTGAACAGATTACTCGTCACGGAGAAAAATTATCATTAAAAGTCATTTCCCAGAGATATGGTGCAGATCCCTCAGCTGTAGGCAGAGATGCAATTGATTACAGCAGAAAACACCACATTGATGCAGTATTGATAGATACAGCTGGCAGAATGCAAACAGCTAAAAACCTAATGGACGAAATCAGTAAAATAGTCAGGGTAGTAAAGCCGGATATGAAACTATTTGTAGGTGATTCTCTTGCTGGAAACGATACTATCAATCAATCAAGAGAATTTTTTCAATACACAAATTTTGACGGTGCTATTTTAACTAAAGCAGATGCAGATGCAAAGGGTGGCGCTGCAATTTCCATAGCTCATATTACATCAAAACCAATTCTTTATTTAGGAGTTGGTCAGGCATATGATGACATAATCCCTTTTGATCCTGATAGATTTGTTGAAGCCGTATTCGGCAATATGCCTATGATGGATATTAGCGATATAACACCTGCAACTCTCACCGTTCCGAAAGCGTCTGACTTACAAACGCAAAAACCATCAACATTTAGTTCTATGGAGGCAACAGATGCTCACAAAGTATACATTACAAAAGAAGAAGGAAGAGGAGAAGAAGAACAGAAACCAATCTCATCCATAACACCATTGTCACCAATAGATATGCCAAATGTGCTTGACAATCCAGAACACATGTCTGAGGTTGAGCCTAAAATTGAAGAAGGGATGGAAAACTATGGAAAGCCTTTAGAAAATGGTTCATCTTATTCACCGACTGTGGTACAAGATCATCCTACAGCTATAGAAGATCAAAAGACAGAAAGCACGGAGAAACAGAAATCGAAAGTGAAGTCTCGTTTTGGTGGATTGTTTAGTAGAATGGACAGGCACAAGAAGGAGAAAAGATCAGAAGTTGAAGATCACGAAGTGACAAACTATACAGAAAAAAATGAAAAGCAGATAAAAGTATCGAATGACAAGCAGTCAGAAAAACACAAGGAAGGCTCCAAAGAGTCACAGGAAAATGTAAAAGACGATATAGTATATCTTTCGGATGAAGATATTGAGGGCTTGCTTAAATAATAAAGATGTTCTTAGCCTGCAAGACTTAAGTTCAAAGGAAATTCTTTCCATTATAAAATTAGCTAGCAGCTTAAAAAAACAATTAAAGAATGGAAGGTCACGGCAAGTATTAAAAGGTAAAGTCTTTGGACTTCTATTCCAAAAGCCGTCAACCAGAACAAGAGTGAGTTTCGAGACAGGGGTGTTTCAGTTGGGTGGAAACACCATATATCTTAACGCCAATGATATTCAGCTATCGCGTGGCGAATCAATAGAAGATACTGCAAGGACATTATCACTGTATCTCAATTGCATTATTGCACGAGTTTATGCTCACGCAGATGTAGAAAAGCTAGGCAAATTTGCTTCTATTCCAGTTATAAATGGCCTATCAGATACCTTTCATCCATGTCAGATACTAGCAGACCTTTTAACAATTCAAGAAAGCAAGAAAGAACTAAGTGGATTGAATCTTGCGTGGATAGGAGATGGCGATAATGTCTGTAATGATTTATTACTAGGTTGTGCAAAAACGGGCATTAACATGACTGCTGCATGTCCCAAAGGTTATGAACCATTACGAAACATAGTAAAGATGGCTAAAAAGGAAGGAGAAAAGACTGGAGCCGAGATAATAATTACAGAGAATCCTTCAGTAGCTGTTAGAAATGCTGATGCAGTAGTAACCGATACATTCATCTCAATAGGAAAGGACGAAGAAAGAACTAGGCGACAGATAGCTTTCTTCCCTAAATACCAAGTAAACTCTGAAACTATGAAACTGGCTAAAAAAGACGCTATCTTTATGCATTGTTTGCCTGCTAAGCGTGGCCAGGAGGTAACGTCTGATATAATAGATGGAAAATTATCGGTTGTATGGAATGAGGCAGAAAATAGACTACATGTTCAAAAGGCATTAATGTACATGTTAATGAAAAGCAAATGAATTAATTGGCTTCTATCAATATTAATATAATCAACAATACTAAATTCTAGATAAAATTTGTCGATATTGCGTATGATATTTACTATTTAAAATGTAATAACTTGCTATTTAAGCTGTCGTCATCTTCTTATTGCCTACACTGGATAAAGAAAAATTAATTTATGATAATTTAATTTCATTGGTTTTATAGCATAAAAAATTGAAATAATACAATAAGTGATATATACATAACCAAATCCATATTTCTTGTTATTCTATTAATACTAAAACTAACCTATCCCTGACCTTCAATTACAATTAAAGATAGAGTTGATTTAATGTTATCAATTGTCCGTATACGCAAACTTATAGTTTCTTTTAACTTTTCCATTGTATCAGCACTGACCTTTATAAGCAGATCGTAAGCGCCCGAGACTCCATTCACCTCTGTTATTTCAGGTAATTCTTTCAACTTATAGACAATACTTTCATCGTCAGCTCCAAAGTCACAGTTGAGTAACACATAGGCCTCTGGCATATATATAATACAAGCTAGAGATATTAATGTTGATAGTATAGTTTTTAATAGAATACAAATATTCATAATGCTCTGTTTTTGGAGACATTCCTACAGAAAAGTTATTACTTCGATCTATGATGTAGCATAATTGATTTTATATATATTAATTGGGCCTTAAATTGCCAATCGCAGTATTAACACCTAAATTAGTGTAAATGCAACTTTTCTTATGAATAAAAAGACTAGACAGAAGAATGCCAAGGGTAGAGCATTCATCTCTAAGGGAATGATAATAGGGATTGGCGCGGCAGCTGTTATTATATCAGTAATTGTTTACTTTGGAGTACATTCTCTTGTTCCAGTAAATGGTAACTCACCAGTATTTGCTGCCCCGACAAACACATTCATTAAAGCTTCATATTCTCCCCAATCTGGATATGTATTTACAAGTCAATCTACAAGTAGCGCAAGAAGAAGTATAGGAATAGGTTATAACAGCCCAGCAATAACACTAAGACAAGGGGAGTTAGAATCTATTCATATAATCAATGAAGACACCAGTTCAAAGCACAATATTAACATAGATGCATTCAAAGTGCATTCAAATAATTTAGGATATTTTCAATCCCAAAGTATTACGTTTATTGCAAACAAAGTTGGGTCTTTCCCATACTATTGTACCATACATCCTGAGATGAAAGGCACTGTGATAGTTGAGCCACAATAATAGAACATCCAGAATATTTAGATTACATCACTATAATAATCTTGTTTTGAAATCTCTGATTTAGACTATTATTATTTCTTAAATTTTTTAATTAGTCTTTTATGTATAAGTTATGACACCTTAAAATATGGCATTTTTTAACAGTTCATTATGGCAAAAATTATGATAGGTAAAACCTCAGACATCACTGAGGGGAAATTAACTCATGTGACAGCTAGTGGAAAGGAAATTCTAGTTACAAACATAGGAGGGAATTATTATGCAATGAGTGATATTTGTAATCATGCTGGAGCTGAGCTACACGAAGGTGAACTCAACGGTAAGGAGCTAACTTGTCCGTGGCATGGTGCAAAATGGGATGTCACAACAGGCAATTTAACATGGTTTCCACAAAAATTGAAGCCTGAAGAGTCCTTTAAAGTAAAGGTAGAGGATGATACGATATATGTAGAGATTTAGAAGGACAAGTATAAACAATTGTTTAGGCTAATGGAAAAGATATAATGATGATATTCAGCTAAAAAACGGAAAGCTTTAGATTGTTTAGTATTTTCATTATTGCATAGATCTCCTTTAACTCAGTTCTTACTATTTTTGAATTACAAGTAATAATTGTGTTTACGCCGATAAATTTCATAATATTCAAATTTTTTTGCCATTACTTAATATCTATCCTAAGTTTAATCTGTGTCCCATAATTGCGCTATATTAGTATTGACATACTTTATCACGTATTAGAATTATAGAGTATTTTTATCATCGTACAAAATTTTATTTATGTTCCAGCATTGAAATAGTACCGTGTCACTTCTTGTGAGTATTAAATTTTAGCAAATGATGTGAATAGGTGTACATGCAAACACCAATCCTACCTATTCTTCCTTATACCCCAAATAACTATAAGTCCCATAATACAAAATACTCCTAAGACTGCCCAAATAAATACACTGTTATATGCACGTACTACATCATCAATTGTCATGCAATATATCTCAAATCAATCAATCACACATATATATCAAGTAGCAGCTCATATAGACGATAATTTTTAACAGTAAATGCAATCAATTCCATAGTTACCACAAAATGCTATTGAAGTCTGGAATGTACCAATTATAATAAGCAAATTTTCCGGGTTCTCGGTCATATAATTTATGAAATCAGCAAAGTAGATAAAAATTAGCGAGAGTTCAAAATTAAGAAATTAATCAGTCAATAAAAATTGTTATCTACCACCTCACCTATGGGATAAAAGGAAGTGGTTGAGTAGATACTACACTATCGCTTACGCTTGGCTGTTCAGTTTTTATCTGTTGTCCCATGGAATGCATTGAAGGCATTGAAGGCATTGATGATGCAATATTTGTTGCTGATGCTGCTGACGATTTATCCCGAACATCGAACATTCCCATCCACCCCAAACTAGTAAACTCATTGAAATGTGAATGGAACATGAACGTGCCTGGGTTGTGGTAAGTGAATTCTAATATTCCCCTATCTCCCTCTGACATAGTAAGAATATCTGTCTTATACACAGGATTCATTGCAGTGCCTGATGGATAATAATCAAACATATCGCCGTGCAAATGGAAATTATTTACTGGATCAAACTCCAACATATTTACCAAATATATTCTATATTTTTGTTCTGTAACTAGCTGTACTGGTTGGTCTCGGTATACAAAAGCTGCTCCGTTTACAGTATAAATTTGATTACCTGCTCCTTCATCTGGTTTGGTAGCTTCGCCGAAGTTAGTGCGTATTTCTGAAGCTGTGGGTGGACGTAGCGAAGATTCTTCCTTTCCTCCTGTGTAGTCATCTACTAAATTATAGCCATTTAGCATCATCATCATCTCTTTTGCTGGTTCACGGGGCGTCAAAGGATCTATAATCATTGCACCATACAATCCATGGTTAATGTGTGTTCTTACAGGCTCAACATGACAATGATAAGGATACACACCGTACGGAGAGGCAACAAAGCTGTAGGTAAAATGACCTCCAGGTGGAATTGTACCACCAGGCCCAGTCATTCCGTCCATGTCCCCTGAATGAATAGAGTGCATGTGTAAAGAATGAGCATGTGTTGAAGAATTGGAATTATAGACTGTAACTTGTACATGGTCACCTTCAGTCATTCGCATTGTGGGACCAGGAATTGTATTATTAAACGTCCATGCATTATATAACACAGGATCATTTGTATTAATGTCCGAAATCGGGATTGTGTTATTTTCAGAAACAATTAAACTAAATTGTCTGAGTGTTGTACCGTTTTTAAGCGTACTAACATGTCCACAGTTGAAATACGTAAGATATTGAATTGGATTAGGACGTTCACTTAAATTCGTTGCGCAGTTCTTCCCTTCTGGTACAGAAGCCATATTAGGTGTTGAGTTGAGAGTTGATGTAATTAGTTGTGTGGATTCTGGTGTTGAAGTAGGTATTGAAGGTTGTTCTTCTGCTTGTTGCTGCTGGTCTGATTGCTGCTGGTCTGATTGCTGCTGGTCTGATGTTGATGTATCTGAAGTAATATCGGTATTTTTATTATCTTTATTCTTGGATCTATCTCCATTATTGTCTCCTCCTAACACAATAGGTTGATTATTGCCTCCACTGCCACTACTTTTGGCAGCATATACAGTAATAAAAAACGACGAATTTGGTCCAAATCCCACAGCATATAGCGAAAGTATCGTCATGAGCATGACTGTCATGAGGGAAGTGCGCCATCCTTTTTCTTTCATATTATAGGAAACTTTTTTAAAAAAATCTGACATCTTAAAGAACGCGAATAAAAGATCCTATATAAAAATGTACATATCTACAGGGAAACAATTATCTATAAAATACTTAGAACAAATATTAGAAAAATCTTACTGTTTTGTTATATATACCTTGAATGACTATAGCTAATAAGCATTTTTCAAGATTATCTAAGGGAGAAAAATCATTAGATTTTGTTATAGATCTAAAATCTATAAATTTACTACTATATCATGCACGTTTCTATGCGGCGGGCGGTCATTATTCGTCATCATGGTATAAGTATGAATACAAATATAAATATATATTAATGATCTAGAAAGATCCTCTGTGGTGTAATCCTCGCATGCATTTTGCATATAACATTTGCAGATGTTAGCACAAAATTAAACCGGCTACCACTTGAGACGACATGGACTCAAAACAAGAAGCAGTGGACTCGGTTTTACTTTGCCAGATTGTGTTGTAATAAACCATGTAATATATAAGCACATAATTGATGCTCGATACATGTTTACACCTACTGTTATTATAAATATTCTTGCTCACAGAAATGCACAACCAACGAAATTCTTGAATATACTACAAATATATATAACAGCTAATCTTCCTTTTGCTTTATTTTGTAATCTAGTTATTAAAACATTGTAGAATGATGCAAGGTTTATTCTATGTACAATTGACAACAGACAAATTGAATTATCTAAATGATGAAGAGTCAATATTTGCCAAGGTAGTCATAGATAAAATTGATTCTATTTAACCCAAATAATCTATTACAGAATGTAATTGTATGTTATTTATAATATGAGTATCATAATGTAGTTTAATTTCTGTAAATTCGATTGCCGATTCATTCCATCCTGTACTTCATGTCAAACCGAGTGAATCCTTTACACTGTCAATTTTATATTTAATCTGCTTTGGCAAAAAATTTGTTAATAAATTTTGTAAATATATAAATAAAGATTTCATTTCCAGATTTAAAATGTATCCCCACTTCTCTTCAATTTTTTGCTACAATAATGATGCATTAATTATATCCTTCAATTAACTAGGACATATCGACAGAGTACTTGCGAATACTGGATATGATTTAGAATAGACAGATTAATATCTATGCCTTAGGATTTGTCCTTTAGAAAGACAGAAAACACTGCATAATGTATATGCAGAGCATCCATCTAGTTGTTATGACATATCATAGTAAGAACTTATGAACATAGCTACAAAAAGTAAAGGGAGAGAAAAAATTGTTTATTTTCTTACATTTGCAATAGACATCATTTCGTCAAATTGATTATACATTTGCAATAGGCGTAAACCTTTTTCTGTTGTTCTAAACAGTTGTGTTTCATCTTCATATTCTAACACATCATTTTGTAA
>DATFDI010000073.1:0-19944 GCA_035252175.1 Nitrososphaeraceae archaeon | reverse complement strand
ATATACATTGACTACGTTTGGCAAGGTAATCTATGATAGTATAGTAACGATGGAAAATGCAATCAATTATTACTGGAAACTCAAGGCGATTGATTCTCTTGAGATATCAAAAGATATTCCAGCAGAGGAACGCAAAAAGATGTTCATTCTTTTTTTGTTGCTCATATGAGAATATGTTGTGGTGCTCAGCTCTCATATGCACTTTAGATATCTAGATGCCTAAAGCTAAAATCTTAACTATCATAATTGTACTCAGTATTATATGACTCGCGGTCTAAAATTCTCAGCCATAAGTATTCTTCTTCTCATAATGCTAGGTACAATGATATCTTCTTCTTCCTATTCTGTTTTTGTTCCAGCAGCAGCGGAACAATCAGATCAGCACAAGAAGCAAGTTACACTCACCGCAATCTTAGTTAAACCCCAACCAAGATGGGATATGCTGCTTAAGAGTGCGATGCAGAAGTTACAAGAGAGACATCCTGATATGAATATAAAGATAGACTACACGGCGTTGCCGTACGACATCAGTAGAACAACTATGCTTAATTCTTTAGGCAATAAAAGTTCTATAGATTTAGTCTCTGTAGATCAGATATGGCTTGGAGATTTTGCTGAGCGAAACTATCTGGTTGATCTTACTGACCGTGCACAGAGTTGAGGAAGGCTTTCTGACTGGTATCAAGCCAACTTTGCTGGAAGTGTGTACAAAGGTAAGATTTACGGTATATGGGCTTGGACTGATGTTAGGGGAATATGGTATTGGAAAGATTTATTGAATAAAGTAGGAGTTGATCCGAATTCATTGACAACATGGGATGGATATATTGAATCCGCAAGGAAGATTAATGAAGCTTCAAAAAAATCTGACAATATACAAGGAATAGGGCTTGATTGTGGCGCTTCGATGTGGTATCCTTATCTATGGATGCTTGGTGGAGACATAATTAAAATAAAAGATGGACATCCGACAAAAGGCAGTTATTGGTTTCCTGCTTTTAATAGCTCCGCAGGTATTAAAGCGATGCAATTTATCAAAGACCAGATCAAGGCAGGTATAAAGCCTATAGCGAATGGCAATTTTGATACTACCTCTTTTATTAATAGAACATACGCTGTCTTTCCTGAAGGATCCTGGTTGCCTGGGGAGTTCCCGGCTGATCTAAGATCAAATCTTACTGAGAAAGTAGGCTTTATACCTGTGTATCCAGTTCCAAAGGAAGGTATTCAAACTACGACGGTAATGGGAGGATGGGAGCTAAGCATCCCTGAAGCTTCTAAAAACAAAGACCTTGCATGGGAATTAATTACATTGATGCTTGAGCCAGACGTACTTGCTCCTATGTTAATAAAAACAGGATATCTTCCAACACAAAAGGGCATAGGCCAAGGGCCTTCGTTAAGTGTCTTAAACCAGACAATTCCATATTACGATAAAATGCTGTCTATGATACCCCTTGGACGTAGTAGACCCAATATACCAGAATTCGCACAAATAGACGATCATTTAACTCAAGCTGGCAGGCAAGTCTGCGCTGGTCTTAAGGAGCCTAAGCAAGCGTTAGACGATGCCGCTGCAAAGTCTGCAAAGCTATTAGGATGGTAGATGGTAAGGAAGAGAACGATAATTATACTTTTACAATATTAATAAACTAATCAAGCAATATGAATACCGAGTGTAAGTGACTTGATAATGTTGATAATCTTTACAAACACAGGTCTGCTGAGCATAATGCATCCACTGGCGTATAATTAGACTATTGCTATCATTCATATATGAGTTAGAAAATAATCGGAATAAAAATACCACTATTGATATCATACGGCTATCATAGATGATGAGATTTTGATTTTGTCAGTGGTTACTACATGAAACCTCATCATAGGTTATGTAGATGCTATAGTGCCTAACTAGGTCACATAATGTACAACTGTTTAATACTATACCATAAACTAACCGAGCTGTCAGTTCAGGCAAAGAACCTAAACACAAAGATATGAACATTCAGTAATAGAACAGGATCAAGAGTAATCTAATAGATCAGCCAATTGCTAGATGCATATATAAAAATTAGTTAACTAAGTTAGTGTAGATTAAATAAAATAGATGTCGTCCAAGATCAGCAATGAAACAAATGACTATTCTGGCTTCAATAGTGGCAGTAGCGCCTGGGGCAGCAGCAATCTTATCTTCGCTAGTAGTACTATCACCGCAAGCATCAGCCCAGAATAACCCTTGTGGGCATACGGGCAAAAACAATCCCAATTGTATCCAAAAGCGTCTCTGCAACGATCCTACTAATCCAGCATGCTTTATATTCGAACCAGGTACGCGTGGTAGCAAATAATCAAACAAGATGGAAGTTGCTAATATCCTAAAAGAGGTAATAGGAATGATTGTTAAGGCGTGCACTAAAAATAAAGTAGCATTAGTATGTACAGGTGATGCTAACACAACAGCTAGAGGCAATGATAAACCTCATGGTGTTGAAATGAAAAGAGGATCGTTATTTTTCTGACAGCATTATATTTTCTCCAAATGTTTTACCATTATCGTTGCTTATTCTCATTACAGGTTCATTCATTGTCTGGTTTCTCTCCCACCATGTTACATACACATTGTTACCTGCAGCTGCAATTTCTGCATCCTGGGATTCTGAATTTGGAGTATTGCTTAGATTTATTTTGCTGCCAAACGTCTTTCCGCCGTCTGTAGACGCTTTGAACATTACTTCATCATTACCTGTCTTGTTGCTCCACCATGTAATGTAGACATTACTATCTCCTGATGTCGCCACAGGCGCTTTTGAAGTGAAGTCTGGGGCTCCAGCACTATTTGAGTTTGCATAACCGATCTGTACAACTATTGAACTTGCTGCTAATGATGATACAGCAGTAATAACTAAGCCTACTACAACTCCTAGCTTCATGTAGTAAGACCTATGCATGTTGCTCCTCTCCTAGTCATTTTTCAGATAACATAATTTTTTCACCAAATGTCTTGCCATTATCGTTACTAACTCTAAGTACTGGCTCGTTACTGGTTGCATTTCTCCCCCACCATGTTACATACACATTATTCCCTGAAGCAGCAATTTCTGCATCCTGTGAATCAGATTTAGGAGTATTGCTCAAATTCATTTTATCGCTGAATGTCTTACCGCCATCAGTTGAAGCTTTGAACATTACCTCGTCATTGCCAGTTTTGTTAGACCACCATGTTACATAGACATTGTTATCGCTTGATGTCGCTATTGGTGCTCTTAGCCGGGATGCCTCAGTACCAGTTCCGTCTTCCTTTATTGATAAAGCTGGCAGCGATGACGATGCAACAATCATCGCTACTATCAGAATTGCTAGGTTTGAATAATAGTAATACCTGTGCATATTGTATCCCCGAATTTCAAAGAAAAAACATGAAGGATTTAAGGATTGTAGAAAAAAATTATACCATATATATGGCTGTAATTTTCTTCTATGAAATTTTTGGAACGTTAAATGAGGTTACGATATTAAATAAAAACAGTATCTGATTTTCTTTTTAATACTCCCTGTCCGTCCCGACCTAGTATATCAATGATTACAGACCTTTTTGACAGAAAGAAAACAAGAGACGTACAGCTACGATCGTTAAGATTATCAACCTCTGCTAAAGAAACTGGAAAATGACTACCGAGTAAAGCAGTTGTTTGATACAGATCTTTCGCATGTACAGCAATATCTTTTCAATAAATTAAAGATTGAACCTACAAGCAAACTGTAGATAGAATATGATGGATAAGCTACTTCAGGCTGTAAAGCTTGATGATGAGAACGATTTACACCCTCCCTCGTTTTCAATGCTGTATTTTGATCTTCACACCTATTCGGGGATACTTGCTTCAGAGGATTCTATTCGAATTATCAAAGTACGATATGGAGAAGATGTGGCAGTATTTGATACTAGTGAAGAAGAGGTAATTTTGCAGCAATTCTTCTGATTATATTCACGAGAAAAACCCTGACATTATAGTTTGCATGGGTGATTATGATAATGGCAAAGTGCTTAGTTATCTATTGTCCAGAGCAGAGAAGAACGGAATTGATTTGCAGCTTGTTGTATTTGAGCAGCGGGGACAATACGAATGGGTTTACCACATTTACCTATGAACAACTATAGAGAATAAAGTCCAAATATGCCCCACGATAAAATCTTATACCAAGCTTTCTTGTCAGTTTAACTGCTCTTAAAAACAAAAAAACTTATCTATTTCCGGCAACATGGTCTAGTATATTAAAGATTGGCGTTGCCCTTAATTCTATTGGTGTCATCTTTATATTATTATTATTATCTCTGTCAGTACTGTTAATCTCCTCTTCTCTTTTTCACAATGCTTTTGCCGAATCGCCTGCGTTTGATCAAAATTTTATAACTGATGAACAAATGAGCAATCAGAAAAATGATTGGGTTCAAACTTATGGTAATGACAGCACTCATTTAAGGTCTGGCTATGCAAACATACTGGCAGTAGACTATCTTAGTGATGGAAAAACTCTAAATGCCACACTTTGGTTAAAATCAAATTCGGAAAATGCTTTAACATATAGTCAACCATTCAAAAAAATTAGGTACGGCATGCTCATTGCCATTGCTTCCCTGCCTCCAAATTCAGGATATAATGGAGCCAATTACGACTTTTATATTGAAGCAGTTAATGGAAAATGGAGCCAATATCTATACCTACTATCATCAACAGGTACCCGTTCGCTTGTATACTCTAAAACAAACTATACTGAGTCTTTTGGTGGTACTACGATAGGGCCAGGACATGTTCAACTGCAATTAAATCTAAATTCTTTAGACTATCCTACGGCATACGGCTTGTCATTTTACACTGCAGAATACTTCAAATCAAATGAAGTTAGAGATTTCACAAGCTGGGTTGTTATTCCTCCCACTAACTTGCATATATTAACAGATCCAAATGATACAGTCATAAGACAAGGAGAAGAGCACCTAATTCCGGCTGAGATGAATTCGCCCTATTCTAACAATGTTACTAGTATCAAGTTCGTTGGTAACACGAATTACACTTCTAGCGGCTTGCGTGTGTCTACACAAAGAATTCAACCTCCATTGTTTAAAGTAGAGGTTTCTCCACAAACACCATTAGGAGTATACACTATACCAGTTGTGGGTTCATTGATTGTACAAACAACTTTTGCATCGCCTACTAGTGCTCCTGCCACTAATACTGTCGAGAGAGTAACTGGATTTGTAGATCCAGAGTTTCAGATATCTAAAAAATATCCAACGGTTGGCTATATAACGGGCTCAGCAAATTTAACAATACACGTATTACCACCACTTACTTTTAATGAGGAATTTAGGTCCTTTTGGGACGTATACGGCGACGTAATAGGATTAAGCACCGCTGGGTTGGTGGGAGCGCTTGCGACACTTTTTGTTGACTATCTAAAAGACAGAAAAAGCAGCAAGAGAAAACAGAAAGAAAAGGAAAAAGCAGAAACAAAAGATAAAGCTAAATTGTAAAAAAAGAAAGACTTAGATCGGTGTTGTTGTCGGTACTACTACTTATTGTGAATGTCGGCCTCAGCAAATAACAGTGTCTGGGTGTACCTTGCATTTCCTCACGAAGGGGAGGGGGGAAAACATCCATTAGAATTTCCTTGCACATGAACCTAAAGCTGATAATTTAGCCTATTGATATGGTTGTTGTTTTCTTTCAAATTCCTGCCTTCTAGCTGTTAAGGCCATTACTTGGTCTGATAGCGCAGCTATAGCATCATCTTTCATGATGCCATAATTTTTCAATTAGGTCTTTGCTACATACCTAATTATAATGTCTATTACACTTTTAACGATTTTATACTCATATTTCAAAAACCATGTATGATTATAACTGTCTTTTAGCATAAATAATAAGTTGTAACTGGAGTATTACTTTTATAGATATTTATACAGAAACATAACATTAAAATCAACTACTGACCTCCCTTACATGTGGATGTCAAATCCCGGTGACCGCACTATATACAAATTCGTGTGAAAGGCATAGAACATAAATTAGATGGTTCGCTAGCCTATTGACTGTAGAACCAGTTTGACATAATCAACCAAACTAAATTATCTATTTATAGTATTGACTTGATTTCTATGCCTTTCCACTTCTCCTTTAATTATCCTGAGGGAGTATTTCATACTGATCACCGCAAGAAAGACACCAACTGAGATAATGACAATTGTTCCTCCTGGAGCTAAATTCATAACGTACGATATTACTATTCCCACAACTACGGAAAGGACAGCAATGAAAATAGATATCAATAATGTCTTCTTAAATCCCCTTCCAAACATCATTGCAGTAATATTTGGAATAACTATTAATGAAGAGATAAGCAAAACCCCTACTAGCCTTACAGAAGTGATCACGGTAACACTTGCAAGTACAATAAAAAGATAATTGAGCTTTGTAACATCTATTCCGCTGACTTTTGCCTGTTCCTCATCAAAGGCCATGTATATGAATTTTCTATACAGCTTGTATATTATTGTCAAAATAATGAACGTGAGAATTACAATTATCAACTGGTCATTATAGTTAATTAGTAAAATGCTTCCAAATAAGAAGCTGTATAAATCAAGTGAAAACCCTCCAGACAATCCTATCAGCACTACTCCTGTTGCAAGCCCAGCTGATAATAATACAGCAACAGCAGAATCGCCTGGAATTTTTGTAGATTCTTTTAATTTGGTGATACCTAGAGAAGCGAGAATTGAAACTGCGAATGCTGTCCATATAGGATATACATTTGTGAACAAACCAATAGCTATTCCTCCAAATGCCACATGTGAGAGCGCATCGCCATACAATGATTGCTTCCTTAAGACCAAAAAGAGACCTATTACAGAGCAACTAACAGCAACAGCAATTCCTGAAATTAATGCTCGTTGCATAAAACCAAATTGAAGAATCTCAAACACCATTTGATCAAACACCATATTGATAATTACTTAGCGATGTCTCCTAACAATGTAATCAATGGTCGACATTGAAACTAGGATAATTATTACTGTCCAGTTTTTTTTGATTTGTATGTGTATGCATGTGTGCTTGCATAATTGATTCTGAATACATCTTTAACAATTCTGAACTTGCAAAGAATTCATGGGTATCACCATGAAAGAACATTGTCCTATTGATGCATACTAATTTGTTTGCAACTTTATTTATGGCATCTAAATCATGTGACGACCATATTATGGTAACTTGATTTTTTTGGTTAAGTTTCTTTAGAAGGGAATAGAATTTGTTTTGTGTTTCTACATCAACACTGGTGGTAGGTTCATCTAATATTAATAATTTGGCGTCATTTAATAGAGCCTTGGCGATAAGTACTCTTTGTTGCTGGCCACTAGAAAGTTTGCCTATTCGCCTATCTTTTAGATCCTCTAATTCTACGACTTTTATAGCAGACATTATTTCTTCTTTTGACCTATGCATATTTCTTCTATCAATACCTAGTGATACAATTTCCTGGACTGTTGCAGGAAAATTCTGATCAATTAGTCTTTGCTGCGGTATATATCCTATATTTTGAAGAGGTTTTTTACTTTTTTTAATGTTAACACCAAATATCATAATGTCTCCTTTATAATCATCCACTAGCCCAAGCATACATCTAAAGAGTGTGCTTTTGCCTGCACCATTAGGACCAATTATTCCTATGATATCACCGGCATTTACATTAAATGAAATATTGTCTAATGCAGAAGAAGATAGTGCGGAATGACTATAATTATAAGATACATTTTTGATCGATACTACTACTTCTTCTTTTACTTCTTGCACTGTAATCCTTCCTTTAGAGCAGATAGATTAGAAAATTACTAACTTCTCGCATAATGCCACATGTCAGTTATTAATCTTATAAACTTATGTTAATAAAAATGGGACAAGTCTATATAAATGGTTTAATAACATATAGACCTACTGTTCTGATTTTCTTCTAATATTAAGCAACTTTAAATGAAGCTTACAGACTTGGTACTCTACAGCGGTATTAACTTTACATTATCCATTTTCTTGTTGGATTGAAATGTCCTTGTCATATCTCTTATCTGATTAGCGTCTCCTTTAAGAACAAATATCTCAAGGCATCTATCTTTATCAATCTTGTTGTGTAAATGTGTATTTATTAATTTATCATAGACATGTCCCATCTCATTAATTTCATTATCAGACTTCTCATCATGAATTACGAGAAAAATGGCATGAACATCACCGATTAGATCTTCTTTCTTTCTTTCTTCTGATAATAAACTTCTAACACTCGCTCTTATAATTTCAGATCTACCTGTGAAACCAAGTGATTTTTGCAATTTGCTCATTTCAGTCAAAATTTCGTCATTTAGGGAAACACTTACAATCGTCAATGTGTATTAATTATCTTTATTAAGTCATTTAAATACTTATACGTATTTCTTAATAAGAATGTTGTATTTAATTAATAATCTGATAGACAACAAATTGGCATGAACTTTTTCATCAATTTGTGAGATACTGCGGGGCTCAAGCATTGATATCGCATCGCGATATGTCTATGTAGTATTTGTAAGAGCTTTCAATATAATTATATTTTGAGAGGAAGATGATGGTTATCTATATTAGTAGCAATTGCAATGATGAATAGAAGGTTATCAACAATAATTGGTCTGATAGCTTATCGCTGATTTTCTAATCATATCAGCCATGAAGAGTAATTAATTCTCTTTCATGTTCTTGACATATGTGTTCCAATACAGTCTCACGATTAAATAGATATTTACATCCACACGAGTACTCAATTTCTTGCTTCCTTCTTCTTTATGTAACGGAACTACTACTGATGCAGCCAACATCACTCCTACCACTTCCTTCTTGTCCCATAATCTCACTCATAGAATAACCCCAGTGGATTATCACTACTCTTCTACTTTATCTCGCAGTCATTCTTAGGACATCTACCTGACCACTATGCAGCCAATCTTTTAGCTCTTCGTGACTGGGCTTTGCATCGTGTTTACCAGCTAGATGCAGATGTAAAAGAACATAGTTAACTTGATTCAGCAACGGTTTATTTCCTTCATCTCCTCTGCGTGATTTGCTCCTAAGATCCTCAGGAATACTCTTCCACCGATCATTAAAGCTCTTCATACCAACTATGGATCATGTATGTTATTTTAAATATATCTTTGACATATTCTCTAAAAGATTGATAAAGATTGGATAAGAATAGCAAATAATGGTAATTTGATGCAATGTTTACCGTTTAAAACCAAGATTTTATAATTCAATTTCTTTTCATGGCTGATTCTGTTGTGTAATATGTCTCGAAAAACGTGGAAGCGGGGAGAATTAAATAATAGATATATTAGATTATGTTAACATACACACATGGCTCAAACACTTTGCATCAAATGCGGTTCAGAGCTCAAAGCGTCTTCATATTGTCAATTTTGTCAACAACCTTTAATTTTTGCATGTACGTCTTGCGAATATATTACGGATGAAAAAGTTCATCCTGATTGTAGGAATGCAGAGGTGTTAGCAAAAACTACAACTGTTTCTACGCCTACATTCATTTCTACAACGGCCAATCAACAGGAGAGTACTGTTGATAAAATAAAACAAGAAAAAATACCCAAGGTAGAGATAAGTTCCGTGCCATCTTATATGAAATCGAAACAAGATAATGATAAAAATGATAATTATAATATCAATCCATTTGCTGCAAGTACAGCCGCTTTGCAGAGCTTGATGACATATTGGTTGTATATATATGGAATTGGCTCTAAAAATGTTCTGAAAATGACTGAAGAATGGTATAACACATTTTACAAACCATGGCTAAATTAGATGCCACAACGCTAAAGCCCCAAAATAGATATAGAGTAAAGAACATGACACAAATTCATGTGGTTGTAATAATAATATGTTCAATTGCTATATTCATGCTTGGGTTAATAGCTGTACTATCTATGACATATGCTCAAGGTACAACCAGTACTCCAAACAACGCAACTACGGCAGAAAGTCATACTACCAATACTACAGGTACTCCATTTAATGCAACTGCTTCTTCTTTATCATCATCATCGCCATGCCTTGCAAAAGATACCACCATTCTAGTGGATGTATATAGCGGAATGACAAGAACTATGCATTTCAAGGCTAATCAGACTTCAAATACATTACAGGGAATAAGTGTAGTCTTAAAATGTTAGCTAGTAGGTAAAAGAACCAGTTTCCCTTAGCTAAAGAAATGCTGCTAATAGATGGATTGTTCAGAAGCCCAGAGATTATTTGATGTTCATACCGTCGAACAATTTAGATGATTGCTTATGGTAGGAATTAGGGTTCGGGCTATGAACTTTGGTAATTGATGCTTGAATTCGCTTGAAACATCAATATAGAAGACATCTATGAGGGAACTAAAATAAAAAGATAAAGCTTGCCGCTTTTGTTATTGAGTTTTCACAGTTGACTCGTCTTCTGCTGCTATGGTCTGTTGTTTTTTCATGGTGTGGATAGCAACAAATGATAGTCCGATTGCTATGGCTTGAAGCACTTTAGCGAGAATGTCAAGACGTCCAACATAGTATTCTACTCCAACAATTGGTACCTCTACTGTTCTTGATGCGATATATGCCGCTATCAAGAATGCATAATCATCATCTATATTCATCACCGCAATCTCCAATCATCTCAAACAAGTTATTTGACCTAATACATACAGTATCTATATCACCATAATCTGTGTTATCCAAACTAAAGTTGAATACCTGCGCATTATTATGTATGTGATCAAATATTCCAAGTCTGGCACCGATAATAACACCTGCTACCGCAGCCTTATCAAGAATATATCTGGTTGCTACATTTGCAATACTAACATTATACTTTTGTGCTATTCTGTTCAAAGTTGATAGAAGTTCTTGGAACAAAGCCCAACCACCCCACGCATCTATCATTTTCTTGTATTTTCTTAAGCTTAGCGTATCTAATTCAGCTGTAGACGGTGGCTGCATTTTGCCCAAGTATCGTTCTGACATCAGCCCTCCGCAGATGCTTCCATAAGCAAGAAGACGAATGTTGTGCTTAAGACAAAATGGTATCATCTTTACTTCTGGCCTACGATCTATAATTGAATATTGAACCTGGTTTGACACAATCTGTATATGTGAATCTACAATTATCTGCATGCGTTCAGTGTCAAAATTTGTAAGTCCCAGATGCTTAATCATTCCTTTGACTCTCAAGTCAGAAAGATATCTGAGAGCATCCATGTAATACGGATTGTTATAGTCCCACCAGTGGAACTGAAGTAAATCTAGCGAGTTAACATCCATTCTTTGAAGTGATCTTTGAATATTTTCATTAACTATAGAACGTGTAATTATTCGTGGCTGTGGTACCCACTTTGTTAACGCTTGAACTCTCTTGAGTTCTTCTTCGTTTCCTTTTAACGCCAATAATTTATGTCTAAAATCTCCAATAAAGTCTTCTGCTGGGCCGTAAATGTCTGCTAGGTCCCAAGTAGTAAAGTCAGCATTATGATACCGTATCATATCTTCGATTGCCAATTTGTGATCGATATATCCATGTCCGCCTGCAACTTGCCACATGCCATTAACTATTCTGCGTATTGTTAAACCAGGAGCCAATCGGTAGTAGAAGTCTCCATTATCCATGACACTCATTTAATTTCCTTCTCTATGTCATTATGTCACAAACATCAAGTACAAAAAACTGACGCATATTGTCTGGTCTAATCATGTCTTATCTGTCTTCTATATAATATTATTTTATGCATCTGCTGTTCTTCGAAAATGAGTTGAATACCTATAAGATAGCTTTATGTATACTTTATCATATGAGCAAATTTGGTCTTTATTCTGACAATCCAGCAACAAGCATTCCGTTTGGAAGCCATTTAGAAATAGGAAGGATCGATATTGAAAAATAATAACAATAATAACAACAGGAGAAAAAGCACAGAGAGACGAGGACACATTAGGCGATTTCAAAAGTTTTATTGACAATATTACAATATTACGATCGGAAGTGGAAAGTAAGAATATCAGCAAGCCATCATTATTAACCATGGCTAATCTTGTCAATAATTTTCCTTTTAGATCTCAGCGAAATAACCAGATATCAGTATTAAACCAGATATGTGCAGCCTTCAACTCAGGTTACAAATTCATTATATTAGAAGCTCCTACTGGATTTGGTAAGAGTCCTGTAGCCATAGCAGTTGCAATGACGTTGGGCTCAAGCTATATATGTACTTCAACCAAGGATTTACAAACCCAATATTCAAGGGATTTTCCTTATCTTAAAGTAGCAAAGGGAAAAAACAACTTTAGCTGTTTAGTAAAAGAAGACTTTATTAAAAATGGCATATATAAATGTGGGATTTGCGTTTCAGATAATGCAAGTGAATGCTACCATACCACAGTAGAATATGGCCCTTGTATGACAAATGAATCGTTCAGAGACAGTGAATGCAAATACAGGTCCTTTCTAAAGGATTATAAAATAACCAATAAAGGAACAAAGAATGAACAGGTATTCATTGATGAAGATATAAAAAGTTCTTACCAAAAAGAGTATTCAGAGTGGTTGCACCTGCGGAACCTTACAGAAAAAGGTTTTTGGAAACCATGTGAATACTTTGACCAATTAAATGCGGCCTTAACCTCTAGTCATTCTATATTCAATTATTCAATTTTCTTTGGACTTTTGCCAAACAAGAAAAGTCTACCTGAGAGGGATTTGTTGATATTAGATGAGGGTCATCTTTTAGAAATAGAGATTGTAAAATTCAGAGGATTAACTATATCTAAAAAGAGATGGAAAAGATATATTCATGATTTTAGAATTATTGATCATGGCTACGACAATGTAGAAAATTGGATTGATTTTCTTATAGAACTTGAAACAAAGATGCTTGGATTGATTGGTAATAGTTCTTTGGCAGAATCATTAGCTATAGAACGGAAAGTCAAGTACAATTATGACGGCAAGAAGAACAACTATAACAAGAGAAAGAAAATAATCTCCGCGTCCGATTTATTTGATAATGATGTAGAAATTGCACAAAAATACGCTACTGATGAAAGTATATCAAGAAAATCAGCAACAAACTTGGGAGATGAGCTTGCGGTTGATGCAGTGAGAGATACGGAGCGACTTACAAGAACTATAAATAATATCCTTGCAAATCAAAATAACTGGATAATATCTGATATAAAGAAAGAAAGCTATGAAGTAGTCAAAGTTGAACTAAAACCATTAGATGTGTCTACATACTGCAAATCTCTGTTTGAGAAATGCTCAAAAATTTTGATTATGAGTGCTACTATATTAAACCATAATACGTTTTGCAGAAATGTTGGTCTAAATCCAGATGAAGTCAAATTTATACAGATCCCATCAGATTTTCCTTCAGAGCATAGACCCATTATTCCTCTTAACATTGTATATCTTAATTATAATAATTTACAATCTAACGAGGTAAAGTTAGCTATTGCAAGAACTGTCGACAATTTGATGACACTGCATAAAAATCACAAAGGGATAATACATACTACGTCGTATGAACAGCTAAACTTTATAAAAGGATCTATCTCGGAAACTAATGCAAGAAGGTTATTAGTAACTGACCCAGAAATTCAAAGAGATGAAGTCATATTTGAGCATACAAAAAGTACTACCAAACCAACTGTGCTCATCTCACCATCACTGCATACCGGTCTTGACTTAAAAGATGAACTCTCTAGATTTCAAATAATAACTAAAGTGCCTTATCCTAACAAAAGCGATAGATGGACTAATGCAAAGAGAGCAGTAGATTCAGAGTGGTATTACTGGCAGACAGCATTAAAGTTAATACAAGCATATGGTAGATCCGTAAGATCAAAAGACGATTGGGCAAGGACGTACATATTGGATTCTGCATTTGGATATTTTGTAAAGAAGAACAAGGATATCCTACCGAGCTGGTTTATACAGGCAATAAAAGGGAAGCTATAACAATAGTCCTATCATGCTTTGTGGTCATTAAACATATTAATGAAAAGTAAGATTTACAGAAGCATAGAGTTTGAGCTTTTAGTATTAAATACACTTAGAGATCATAGTTAAGCTATGCTTATTATTTGGATAATCAAATTCTAACAAAAGAAAGTAAATTGAAATCCTGGCTAATAGTACTTTTGATGTCATTAACTATTTTTACTCTCACTACTGTACAGCTATATAATTTCAATAAAACAAACGCAACAAATAAAAATCTAAATCAACAAATAATAACAACAGAATCTCCAGCAGATATAACATCTGCATTACTGCCAATTAATAATAATACTATCACTACGAACGCAACAACAACACTTCCAGTAGCAACAGCTGCTAATACTGGCAGTATTCCTACTGCTCAATCAGTATATGCATCTCAATCAATAACCTTACCAACATCAGTCAAATCTTTTGTTTGGTATATAGTAGACGAAGCACATGAAAATTCTGTTAGTGAGAAACATAAGAAAGTTTCAGATCATAACCCAGACTATCTGCCAACTAATGTTGTAATACCACACGGAGTTAGTTTGGTTTTCCTTGATGCAGATGCTCCTTGGGATACACCTCATCCACACACAATCAACATATCCGATAACAGCTCTGGAAATGTAGTATATTCTACAGGGAAGCTAGATTATACAAACGCGTCCAAGCCAACAATTCTGCCTCCAGGAAAATATGATATAACAGATACAAAGTTTCCATGGATGAAAGGCACCCTTACTGTAACAGATAATAAAAATAGTGACAATAATAGTAATCTCATCATAGGTGGATTCTATACACCAACTAATCAAGTAGCTAACAAGTTGGATAATGATGGAGGATCTCATCCAGGATGGCTGGGCTATTACACAAACGACTTTCCAAAGAATGGTTTTTCCATATTAAGTAGATTTAACTTCCATTATGCTGCTTGTAAATATTGCCCTGGAGGTTATTGGCCTGATCAGAAGACAGCAGATCATACACTCATAATTTATAGTACAAGTCAACCTCTATCACAAGCTCTATCCAAGTTATCTAAAATGGTACAGAATAACGTGTATATATGATGAAGTAGTAATGACGCATGCAACTACCAAACCTGACTAAATGAACAATTCGACTACCTTCATTAGGATTCAATCAAAGTTATCTGGAATTATTATCGCTATTCTATTACTATTAGTTTTAATTTCTCAACAAAAAGTTCCGTAAGCGCAGGCCAGCATTAGTAATGAGTTGCATTTGCATTGGATTGATATAGAAACAAATAGTAGGAATTTATAAAAATATAGGAGAAAAACTTGTATCATGCAAATCTTCACACAACTGCAGTTCTAGAAATTTGTCTATTGTTTATGTTGTTGAATTATCTCATATTAAGTAATTATCGACGCATCTCTGAGCCTGTTGTTAGATATGTCATTGCCTCCATGACTGGCAATAGATTGTAGAAATTTTCCTATATCACGTGTGTCTGATTTGGAAACTGAGTTGTTATGCTTTTGGCTATGCAGGATTTGCGATAGCACTTGATTCAATTAATTCAACGGCCGCTATTCCAAGTCTTGCTGACTGCTATGCTGGCTTTGAGCCAGAAACTGCCAATATATTCAGAAAAATGGTCAGTCTTCCTTCGGTAAACTGGGAAGAAGCTAAGATGAAATATGATAAGCTAGTTCAAACAGGTACTACAATTCCCAAAGAGCAAAAATCACTTTCTGATTATTTGTAGGTGTGTTTATACTATTGCTAAGTTTAGAGAAGCAGCGGGATGATGGAACAGAACAGTAACCCGCTGCTTGTCTGTATTCTTAATGAATCGCTTTTTGTCAATGCCTATACAGAACAGGTAGCAAAATACAAAC
This sequence comes from Nitrososphaeraceae archaeon, assembly GCA_035252175.1. Taxonomy (GTDB): domain Archaea; phylum Thermoproteota; class Nitrososphaeria; order Nitrososphaerales; family Nitrososphaeraceae; genus JAFAQB01. The sequence continues at coordinate 3,962 of DATFDI010000073.1, read as the reverse complement.
ACCACTAAAATATTTAAAAAATTTAACAGATTTGTCTGTATTTGGTTCTATATAATATATCGTTTCGTAATGACCGTGGGCATTATTCTGAGTTAACTTGGTTATCTAATATTAATAATCCACAACTAGCATGCCATATTTTGAATGTAATGTATGACTTGTAAAGGTATATGTATACGCCACAAAGTTTCTGGTCGTTATGTCAATGGACATAAACGATGCCAGCACTGTAATATATTCATAAAATACGAAGGATTGCGTTGTCCTTGTTGTGCATATCAATTAAGGGCAGCACCAAGATATTTCAGATACAAGGCAAAATTAAGAGAACAAAAACAAGTAGAGGTACAGGTGTCATATTATTCTCAGCCAAATGCCTGAAGAAAATATAAATAAAAAATTTCGAGTCTAGCCTTCTCAACTTATTTACTAGACATATTTACAACAGGAACTGCAGGGCTATTTATTACAATGCTTGTCTTAGCTATGCTCAATTCGCCATTCTTCTGAGCATCCAATATTTCAGCAGCAGATTTCAATATTCTTGGAGTAGCATTAGCATTCCATTTTACATAATTTAGCTGACTTAGTGGGCTATATCCTTTTTCTCCAGGTAATGCACTACTAACACCAAGCTGAAATCCAACAGGCGATTCGCTTGCCTTAATGCCATTAACGAAAACATATCCAGGTTGAAGAGCAGACTCTGGGGTTGATGTCAAGCTTGGAGCGTAATTTACTTTAAAACCGGTAGTATTTGTTATAGACGCCGCAATTTGGCTATCTGATGCATCAGTTGCAATAAAGTATGCAATTTTTCCATTTACATATCCTTTTGATAGAGGGATAGATATAGGAGGAGGGTTTGATTGGTTTGTGCTGGCAGTACTATTACTACCTGCGACATTGCTAGCTTGTCCTTGAGATAATGCCTGATGTGTGGTTAACTGTGAACCTAGCATCATGATGGTGGCCATTATGAAGACTGCATATAAAATACCATATGTTTTGGTAACCTTAAATGTTGTTCTCATTGTCTAAACATATCATATTAATTATTATAAAAGAGGTTCTATTGTTGTAGACCATTTAAGGTGAAAAATCGCAATATGATGTATATGATGTGTGGTTAAAGATCTGCTAACAACAATATCCACTGAGATACGATAATGATATTGAATATGCAATTTTAGGACTAAATAATACTGCCTAAGATGCCATGCGTAATCCTTCTGAGTAGGTTTAGTGCATATACATATTCTAGCTATTAAGGCCATGACTTGGTCTGATAGCTATGCTATAGAATCATCTTTCATTTTGTCACGATTTCTTAATACTCTGTCCTTTTAAGATGCTAATCTTATCTTGTAATACAATAGTAATTGTAGCTGTCTTAATAGTTAGTTGATACCTCTAAAATAGAGTTAGTAATATTTTGTATGGCTTAATATTAAATGATAATAATCATTTGCGGGTTGCCAGGAGTTGGTAAGACTGCAATAGCAAAAGACCTTGCAGCCTTAATTAATGGAGCTGTAGTATTATCTACTGACAAAATCAGAAAGGAATTAATCTCAAAGCCTACCTATGAAAAGCAAGAAAGGCAATTAATTTATGATGTGATGTTGTTATTCGCAAAATATCTTCATATAGCTGGTATAGATTGTATACTTGATGCCACTTTTAACAGAGAAAGCTCACGAAAAGAGGTAAAAGAAAGGCTATCTCTAACACATGATCAATTATTCACAGTAGAATGCGTGTGTCCAGAAGAAATCATAATTAGGAGGCTAAAAAATAGACAAAATGGCTATTCCGATGCTGATATTTCAATTTACAGAAAAATGAAAAGAATCTATGAACCAGTAAAAGGAGACAGACATATTGTAGTTGATACAAGTATCCAGTCTTCAAAAGAAATTGCAAAAGCGATAGCACCCAAGGTATTATCATCAAAATCAACAATAACAACAATAAAAGAAAATAATGACAAGCACACATAGTATAGGAGAAGGAGAAGGAATTAATCCAATTCAACAAAAGATAGTTGCAGCGCTTCAAGCAAAAAATAGTTATCCGCATAGGGTTTCAAAAAAAATTAAACTTGAAGAAACCCATATTTCATGGATATTTTTAACTGGTTCGTACGCGTATAAAATAAGGAAACAACTTAAGTTCGGTAATGTTCTTGACTTTTCTACTCTTGCGCTAAGAAAAAGATTTTGTCAAAGAGAAGTCAGACTCAATAAAATTCTGTGTCATGACATGTATAAGGAAGTTGTTAAAATTATACAAGAAGATCGCAACAAAGATGATGATGACAAGCATGATAGTAGACATAATAATGACAACTTCAATATTAGAATTACAGATCAAAAGCACAAAGGCGAGCCCTTGGAATATGCAGTCAAAATGCTTGAGATTCCTCAGAAATTTAGAATGGATAATCTCATTTCATACAATAAAGTTAATTTAAAAAGCATCGAAAGGTTGGCTGAGAGTCTTGCTAATTTTCACTCTACTACAACTACTAATACAAAAATAAATAATTATGGACAACCTAAATGCATAAAAAACAAGATAAAAGAGAATTTTAGAACACTTTCAAAGTTAGAAAAAATCAATCCTAAATTTGAATCAAGATTAATTGATTTTCTGAATGATAATAAGAATTTATTTTACTCGAGGATCAAAGAAGGTAGGATTCGCGATATACACGGTGATTTGTACCTAAAAAATATTTTTATTGTAAAGAATAGGTTTTATATGTATGATAGACTTGAATTTAACGATACTTTAAGATATGCCGATATTGCAGAAGACGTAGCACATCTTTCTATGGACCTTGATCATCATGAGAGAACGGACTTCAGAAAACATTTTGTCTCCAAATATATAGAAAAAAGCAATGACCGAAATTTGGAAAATATTCTTTATTTTTGGATGTGTTATAAAGCATGTGTTAGAGCTAAAGTTTCCTTTTTTCATGCGAAAAATGAAGTTGCGTCTAAAATAATGGATCATATCAGGGAATCAAAAGAACTTTTAACTCTAGCAGATTCATACATTGGGTTATTTAATAATAATATATAGCTATACACAATATTATTGAGCCGAAATGTTATCAGTTCACTACCAATATAGCTGCAATAGCCATTGTATTATAAAATACGGCTAGCCTCTTAATCTATCTTGACTAAATTCGGGACTACCATATTCTGTTACTTTGGGTTTCCTACCATGCACCTGCTTGTGAATCTCTAAACGCTTTTTCTCTTCGAATTTTAAACCACATGTCTTGCATTTGAAGACCAACGATATTAATAAAAATAAGTTCTAAAAAAAGAGTATGTTGTAGCTTTTATTATCGGAATTAAATAGGCAAATAAATAACTGCCAACTGACTGTCAAAACGGCTACAATTACTATTGAGTAGAAAACAAGATGCAGATGTAAGGTAGAGTAGCAACAGGACTTAAATCTACTACGAAACCGTTGACAAAATGAAAGACTATGCTATAGCACAAGTCAGACTAGCTTCTGGCTATATCTACACGATTACAAGAGTAGCAGTCATATTTAGTGTGTGTGGCTATAATTATTATCGTCATTACAAGGGCCACCGGCACCTACTACACAAATCCCCATTTGTTGTTGTAGTTCTTTATCTGCTAATGCTATTTGTTGTTCTATTTCTGGTATCACTATCGATCCTGCAGCCAATGTGACTCCTAACACGACTAACACTACAAATACCATTGTGTTTGGGTGATGCATTACGTATTAATGGAAAAGAGTTGAATATAGGACGTCATCATAAGCTCTGCTTAAAATTCATAAGGCAAGCTGATAAACAACATGAGAGCAAACAACTATTGCAAAAACATGTAAATTCGGTTACCGAGCCATTTGGTTACACAATTACAGCAAGAATAAACAATACTGCTACACACTATTTGCAT
>DATFDI010000072.1:0-10410 GCA_035252175.1 Nitrososphaeraceae archaeon | reverse complement strand
AACTGGTCTCTTTTTTCTGATGCTGAAGCCTTTATCATAGCTGTATATTGGCCTGACCTTGCTTGATCTTCTTGTACATTAAGAGTTATTTGAGATTTGTTTATCGGATATTGCTGCATATCAATTCTCTGTGGATTAGCTGTGTATGTTACTCCTCTAAGCCCAGAATCGCTCATTCCTATAACTGCAATCTCAACTTCTGAAAGAGATAAAGAAGCTGGAGAAGTGGAAGCGTTCTTATCACCAGTATTTAATAAGGCTTCTACACTTTTAGATTCATTTGGCTTGAGAATTATAGGAGAATTGTTAGCACTGCTATTATTATGACCAGCTATTTTCATATTAAGTGGAATAGGTATACTAGTATCAAGATAAGCCACCTTGTTTGATGCCCATTCAGTAAACCAGACTTTCTTTTCGTCATCAGAGAGTGCAACAAATAATGTAGTAGAAAGTGGACCAGTTGGAATATCGTATTCGGTCATTTCATCAGAGTCCACATTTATTCTGGCTATTCTATTTCCTCCATGTTCTGGAAAGTAAATGTATTTTTGTGGTTTGTCTTTTATGATTTGACCTGGAAGTGTTGTAGGATATACTTGTGATGGAGAGGTCCAATAAGATACATATGATGATGATTGAAAGGGATTTGAGTTAATATCGCCTCCTAATGACGAAACTACCCTGCTAGAGCCATGGTCTGAGAAAAATATCCTTTGCTGTTGTCCTCCAGCTGATGTCCCATTAGACTCACTTACTATTGCTATACCAAATGGAGAAAATGTGTCATGCGCTGGAAGCGTAATATAAGACATACCGAATGAAGTACGACTTGGAACTACTGCCCATGGCTCAACACGAAGGATATTATGGGAATATGACATTGTTACCCACAGCACACCTTTATTGTCAAATGTAAGGAAGGTAGGGCCAGTATTTTCACCAGTTGGATATTCTGTAATTTTATTTGATATAGTATCAAGGCTTGCTATTTTGTCACCAGTAATTTCTGCAAACCATATGCTTTTACCATCTGGAGACAGAACAATTCCCATTGGGCCCGCCTTTGGCGTTGGTATGCTGAAAAGCTCAACTTTACTGCTGTTAGTAGTATTATTATTGCTACTGCTACTATTATTTACATCTAATTTTCCAATAGAATTTGTTCTAGCATCGGTAAACCAAAATACATTTCTGCTGTTATCATAGAGGATCTGACCTCCAGCTAGATTTATAATGAAATTATCAACTGTCGTGTTTCCTCCAACATTATATTGAGTAAATTTGTTACTTGCTATGTCTAACTTAATTATTGTACTTGATTTATTTGTTGAATGATAAAACCAAGCATTCCCTTGTGAATCTGTAGCAATCCCCTTTAAACCCCGTTCTGGCAAGGGAACTGGAAATTCCTTAATGAAACTACTTTGCCTGCTATATGTAACTAAGTCTTTCAATGTAATTGGGCCTTGAGCCTTAGCAAGTTGGAGTAAAGATAGAAAGGAAGAAGATGCGGATAAGAAAGAAGAAAAAATGACCAAGGATGCGATAATAAGCGAAAACAAGAATATGAGAAAAGTAGAGTACTTAGTAAAAGTAACTTGCGTCTTCATTATGAGAATTAAGCATCGCTATTCTGTACTTTAGTCTTTGCTTTTACATTTGTAAGGCATTTTCTAATAATTTTTCCTTCATGCTAACTAATTAACCAACTAACCAACAAATCAATTGGGTTCGTCAAACTATATCACATTTATGGCGTCTTTGGTATATAGGCTTCCTTGAAGTCTTTGTTTGAATAGAACTCCGTCTCTGTTTGTTGTTCTACTGATCTGCTCTTGGCTGCTGCAAATTTTGGCTTGTATCGTCCAAGTAAAAGTGAGTTACTAACTACTGTTACAGAACTCATAGCCATCGCACCAGCAGCTAAAAACGGAAGCCAAGAATACATTGCAGCCCCTATGAATGGTACAAGGATACCTGCTGCTATAGGTATTAGGCCAGTATTGTAAGCAAAAGCCCAAAATAGATTTTGTTTTATTTTAGATACTGTCTTTTTACCTAAATCTAATGCAGTAACAACATCTCGTAGGTCATCTTTTATTAAAATTAGCCCTCCTGATTCCTTGGCAACGTCGGTGCCAGAGCCTATTGCGATTCCTAAATCTGCTCTAGCCAATGCAGGAGCATCATTGATTCCGTCGCCCACCATCGCAACAGCTGCTCGTTGTTTCTTTTTTCCTTTTCCTTTTATTTCTTTTTTTAGTTTGGAAATTACTTCTTCTTTCTGATGAGGCAACACCTGTGCAATGACTTTATCAATTCCTACTTTTGAAGCAATTGCTTTTGCGGTTCTTTCATTATCGCCAGTAAGCATTATCACTTCTATCCCCATTGACTTAAGAGAATCGATTGCATCCTTTGCATTTTCTTTGATTGTATCAGCGATAGCAATTATCCCTGAAAATCTATTATCTACTGAAACAAGAGTGGGAGTTTTTCCCTCTATTTCTAATTTTCTCAGAATTGAATCTGCGCTTTCAGTAAGTGGAATTTCGTCATCATCCATCAACTTTCTGTTTCCTATTAAAATTGTGTGCCCTTCATATACAGCTCTAAGACCATGACCGGATACTGCTTCAAATGAGTTTGGATTTGAAATCATAATGTCTTTTTCTCTGGCTTTTTTCACTACTGCTTGACCAAGTGGGTGCTCTGAGCCTGATTCTGCAATAGCAGCTAGCCTAAGTAAGTCCTTTTCTTCATAAATGCCATCCGATATAGTGATTATATCTGTTACTTCAGGTTTGCCCTTTGTAATAGTGCCTGTTTTGTCAAATATGACTGTTGTTACCTTCTTGGCCATTTCTAAATATTCTCCACCTTTAAACAGAATACCGTTTTCAGCTCCCTTTCCAGCTCCCATCATCAAAGCTGCCGGTGTAGCAATTCCCATAGCGCATGGACATGCTATTATCATTACAGAGACAAAAGCTAAAACTGAAAATGTCAGCCCTATTTGACCTGCAAAATACCATCCAAAGCCTGTTGCTATTGCTATTATAACAATTGCTGGGACAAAATATTTTGCAACTTGATCAGCCATCCTCTGTATTGGCGCCTTGCCAGTACGAGCTTCTTCGACTAACGTTATTATCTGAGAGAGTACTGTATCTTGGCCAACTTTAGTAGCTTCGACCTTTAATAAACCACTTCTATTTATGGTTGCACCTATTACATCCTGACCTACCGTTTTATCTACAGGTACACTCTCACCTGTAATTGCTGATTCGTCTACTGATGACAAGCCTTCAATTACTTTTCCATCTGTTGGTATCCTTTCACCAGGCCTTATAATCATTATTTCTCCTTCCTGGACTTGTTCTATAGGTATCTCAACTTCTCCTTGTTTTCCTCCTTTCCCTTGTCTTATTACTTTGGCCATTCTAGGCTGAAGATCGAGTAATTTTCTTACTGCATGTGAAGCTTTTTCCTTTGTCCTAGATTCAAGTAACCTGCCTACTAATATCAAAGTAATTATGATTGCAGCAGTCTCAAAGTATACTCCTTCGAATGGAAAAGAGCCTGGTAGAAACGTCACTATTGTGCTATAAAAATAAGCGGCACTTGTCCCTATTGCTATAAGAGCATCCATATTAGAAGATTTGGCTTTTATGCTATCCCATAACCCTCTATAAAATCTCCATCCTATCCAAAATTGGACAGGCGTTGCCAATGTTAAAAGGACATAATTGTTAATTTCCTTTGTCGGAATAATCATAATATATGTAAGAATTGTTATTGGTATGGTAAGCGCAACGCTTATGGTTACCTGGGTCTTGAGTTTTTTTAACTCTTTTTCTGGAGCAGTAAATTCATCTAGACAAGTCTTGGCACAAAAGAAATATTCTTTTCCATCTACTGTATGTATTAATGAATCTGGTTTTTCCTCTACAAACATGCCACATACTGGATCCTTGGCCATATTGTACTCTACATATCTATTTGGGTATTAACTAGCATAAAAGATCGCAGGTTTACAAATGTAAATCTTAATCTTTTTCTTTATTGTAATTGATATTATTACTACATTATGTTTAAAGACCCCGTGTGCAATATGATGGTTGACGAAAAGAAAGCACAACACATATCTGAAGTGAATGGACAAAAAGTCTATTTGTGTTCGGCACAATGCAAAAGTCAATTTGATCAGAATCCAAGCAAATATGGATATTAAGATACTTCATACAAATCCCTTCTATATGTTTACAATTGTAAAGACTATTGCTTAAATATCATTCTGTGCCTTGTATATAGCATAATGTCTGCTTCACAAACACTTCAGAATCAAAAATATCAAAGCTGTATAGATGCTTGCAATAGATGTGCCGAATCATGCGAGTTCTGTGCCACGTCTTGTCTTAGAGAGCAAGACGTAAAGATGCTTGAGAGATGTATCCAGCTAGATAGAGAGTGCGCTAGTATATGCTATACCGCATCGCAGATAATGTCAATGGATGGCGAACACACAAAGCAGATTTGTGGTGTATGTGCCGATATCTGTGATGTATGTGCCCAAGAATGTGAAAAACATGCACAAATGGATCATTGTAAATTATGCGCACAAGCTTGTCGAACATGCGCAGAAGAGTGCAGTAGAATGAGCAGATAGATAGAAAAAAACTTTTACTAAAATAGAGGAATGAGAATTAGGTGAATGAGGCAGAAAGTAAAGAGGATAACATCAGAATTTGTCTCATTATTCTTCTGTCAGGATTTGTACTATCTGGAGGTCTCTTAGCGGGTAGAGCCATAAGTTTGACCATATCGTCACATACTGTACTAGCCATATCCAATTCCTCTTCTCCCTTAACGACTTCTCAATCTAACAAAACCCGTACCTATTACATAGCTGCAGACGAGGTAGTTTGGAATTATGCTCCAACAGGTATAAACAAAATTACTGGAAAGCCATTTGATGACAACGCCAAAGAATATGTACAGTCAGGCCCAAATAGAATAGGTGGCATGTATCTCAAATCATTATATAGAGAGTATACGGATAACACATTTACTAAATTAAAGCCAGTTCCTCCAAAATGGCAACATTTAGGAATATTAGGACCAGTCATCAGAGCTGAAGTAGGCGATACAATTAAAGTAGTTTTCAAAAACAATTTGAAAGATGGTGTTAGCATGCATCCACATGGCGTGTTCTATCTGAAAAACTCAGAAGGTGCGCCATATAACGATAGTGATGTAGCTTCTTCTGTTACTGATAAAGCAGATGATAGTGTTGTTCCTGGGGGCCGGCATATATATACATGGCTAGTACCAGTCCGTGCAGGACCAGGTCCTAATGACCCTAGTTCGATTGTTTGGTCATATCACTCACATACTAATGAGACCAGCGATGAAAACGCAGGCCTAATTGGACCTATTATAATTACTCGACAAGGAATGGCCAATCCAGATGGTTCACCCAAAGATGTTGACAGGGAATTTGTAACATTGTATATGATTTTTGATGAAAATAAAAGTCCGTATCTGATGTATAATATACAAACATATGCAAAACAACCTTCTTCTATTAATAAAGATAATCCAATGTTTATGGAATCTAATATGAAACACTCTATTAATGGATATCTTTATGGAAACCTTCCAGGATTGAATATGAAAGAAGGAGATAGAGTGCGTTGGTATGTTATAGATATGGGAGGAAAAGATGATATGCACACTGCGCATTGGCATGGCCAAACATTACTTTGGAATAAAATGCGAGTAGATGTAACAGAACTCATGCCAGCTAGTACGAAAACATTAGACATGGTACCAGATGATCCGGGTACTTGGTTATACCATTGTCATGTAAATGATCATCTAGACAAGGGAATGCAAGCACTATTTACTGTGACACCGATGCCATCAGCCTAAATTAAAATAAAAATTAATTGCTATCGATATTACTACGAACTATTTATTGAACCGTAATAAGCAAGGGAATAAGTTGAAAGTACTTCATAGAACAGTTGTGATATTATTGTTATTATTGCCTGTTCTCATGTACTCTCAAGATTCCTTAAATATTTGCCGGAGATATGATATAACCATAAACCACAGAAACGACTATAATTGCACATGCAGCAAAAAGTGAAATTCTCATATCACCATACTTATTTACTTCTAGTATATACTCATTATATCTTTATTTGCACTTTTCCACATTTGGCCCAATATCAAAAAATGATAATCACTCTATATTACACTCTAACGTACATCGTAATAAAAAATTATTGAATATTGTTAATATGAACCATATTCGATATAGATATCAGATGACTGGTACTAGTCTAGTTGATAAATTCTTCTTTACTTTCCAAGGGAACATTGACCATATAACATCTTACGAATGTTCAATGCGGTTAAAAATGGAGTAAATATAAGCAAAGGAATGCTTAGAGAGAAGAACAACGCATAAAAGTTTACAGTAAACGCTGCTATAGTAGGGGCTAACGAACCAGCCATTATTGAAAATATATAAAAAGACGCACAAGTGGGACATGCCGCAAATAAACTTGTAGTTGCTCCCAAGACACTCAGAAATGAGGTAGCCTTTGAATTGGTGCGATTATTATTAGTATTATTATTATTATTATTAATATATTTCCTTGGACGGTTCGTGAATGCATAAATAGAAAGCACGGCATTAAATCCAACTAATGCTGCAACTATTAGTGTAATAAACAAATTAATTGGGATTATCAGTATACCCATATGTTGAGTAAAATAAGCGGCCATTGTAGGTACATAGCCCATTGGTCCATATGTTATCATCGTAATCGATGGAGTGCTTATACCATATAAAGACGAAAAAGTCTCGCTACGATAAATCAACATACCTGATATTAGCGCATAAAAAATACCATAGCCAATAGCAGTTGGCCAAAAGAATCTGAAATATTTCTTATCGGTTACTATGGTAATAATTATTTTAGACAGGGAATATAAGAGAGACCTTCCAGAGAAAGACAAAGAGGGGTATAAAGTCGAATAAGAATCCATCATATTGTCATTATTGTTATCATACTGTATCTTGAATATCGTCTTATGAATACCAATCGCCAATAAAGCTATGCCACTAAAAAGTAATACATAAAATAGATAACTGGCCCTTTGCATCCATATTGAATTCTCATCCGTTATTACGAGAGGTTGAAATGATTGATAAGATAAGACATTCAATATGAGAATCAGTACCCCTATGAACATTATAGATATTCCAATATTTGTTCCTCTATGTATTTGCATAGTAATATCAGCAGTAGATGGTATATTGTAGTTTATTAGAATAGCTAATTTATTACCAGCTACATAATTATACATAAATATATATTTATATGCATGTGATAAAACTTAAATCAATATAGTCACACAACAAATAATAGATTACAACTTTTGTATCATATACTTAAAATAAGGCCTTTTTCATATTTGAACCACATTTGCTGCATGATTTGCCAGTAATTCTTCTACCACATAACAAACAGACATAATTCAATTTTTTCGTTGCAATAATACTTGGTCCATTAAATTGTAAATGTCCTATTGTATTCATTTGCTTTTTCTGAATGTAAAAGACAGCACCAATAAATATTATGATATTTATTATAAATCCCAAAATAAAACCGAACAAGTATGTGACTACAAAGTTAATTCCAAGACTCCATCCGATAAATAATAGCACGTGTATAGTTAGAATTTTTAGATCTCTATCCATTGTTATCTTACTGCTGCATGTTTAGCAATTTTTTATCAATATATTTTTTGGTCTATGTAAGAAGATTCGTTATCTTTGACGCAACCTTTTGGCTTTACCAAAAAAATATGCGAGATTTAATGTGATTTTCAGACGATAAGGAAAACCCTATTGGGGTATGATTATTCTTCTTTTAGCACCATTAGCACTATGTATAATAATCAAAGCTGATTTTGATACTGCCGAACTTGCACAGCTAATAAAAGGTATCGAAACACCATTAGAAAAAAGGCTTAACGCATAGCATGCACATGGTGATGCAGAAGCATGCAACAGATAAAACAATTGTAAGTAGAAGTAGTCAATACAGTTTACTTATTTGTTACATTTAAGGAATATGTTCTAGCGCTGGACAATTCTTTGCTATGGCAGTAATTGGTCATACTCACCGTAACATTATAATATTATTTGTCATTACACGTCATGAAATGAATTTAAAGCCAGTTACAAAATCAATTCTTGCAAGTGTAACAACGTTTACTTTTGTGTTAAGTTTGACTACTTCTATTCATAACGTTATGGGAATACAACAAAATCAGGTTTACTCCTTTCTTACCAAGTGGGGATCTGCTGGAACTGGAGACGGTCAGTTTAATGCGGTGAATGATGTTCATGTTTGGAAAGGCTTCGTATATGTGCCAGATTATAATAATAATCGCATACAAAAATTTACTAGCGATGGTAAATTTATAACAGCATGGGGTACTATGGGTACTGGAGACGGTCAGTTCAAAAGACCCGCTGGCATTGCAGTGGACTCTTCTAATAACGTATTCGTAACAGATAGAGATAACTCACGTATAGAAGTATTTACTAGCGATGGTAAATTCATTACAAAATTTGGCAATAAGGGTAGCGGGAATGGTCAAATTGAACGATCAGAGGGAATTGATATTGATCCATCAGGGATTGTATATATATCTGATTCAGTCAATAATAATGTACAAAAATTTGTACCGTCATGATGATATTAATTTCCCAACATTCACTAAAAACATTAGTTGTTTAAGTTCCCATAGTTCCGTTTTGGAGCACTAAATTCGTCAAGGCAATGCTTGCTGCAAAAGTAGTTTATTCTCTTCCTTTTGTTACATGAATAATTACGATTTTTCTGTCGTAAAATGCATGTTTGTCTACAGGAAAAAAATGCTCTTATTTGTGACGGCATCTTTCTGATGTAGATGATACAAAAAACTTGCTAACTACTTTCAGTATCCATATTTGCTTGGATTCTGATCAAATTGACTTTTGCATTGTGCCGAACACAAATAGACTTTTTGTCCATTCACTTCAGATATGTGTTGTGCTTTCTTTTCGTCAACCATCATATTACATACTGGATCTTTTGCCATTTGTATAATATGTACTAATAACAGAAATATAAGATATAGGTTTACAAATATAAAAGAAGTTGAATGTGCTTAGGATTTATCGAAGGTTCTTTTTGTAGCGGTGACACAGGTGGTAGTCTTTTGATGCATGTTGATGCAAGTTTAAATGCCGCTGCTGGTACTAATCTAAAGCTTTGATGCCAGATGAAAACCATCACTTAACATATTATATTTGTTCAACTGAAGACTTCATGTGACACTGTTATATAGTTCAAATAACGGTAATAATAATAACAATAAGCGGTATTTGCCTCCAGGTCTGAACTCATTATTTTTAATAGCATCCTTTTGTACTTGACCTATTATCCAATATTATTTCAGAGATATAATAGGAATCTGCAGTAGATGTATAAAATAGTAGTCATATAAGCAATAAGCATGTTATAACCATCGAGGGTATTATTCTATAAACTTTATCAATCATAAGTGTGGAAATCAAACCCCCACCCTTTACTATGAGTATTATCATCTCTACATCATATAGATTATGCTACTGGAAATATGCAAATGGGTAATAACAAAACCTATAGATACATATATGGACAACTAATGAAGATGAATGGCCTATATGAAATTATCTAATAAATATGAATCTGAACCAATAGTATTTCAGACATATAGGTAGAATCTGCGTCAGATATCTAAACTATAAACAGCAAATTGAATAAAAAATCATCTAGTGTACCAAAAGTAAACTGAAACAAGAAGGTTAAATAGTTGATTCTAAACAATATTTGCTTTATATTCAGACATTGTCATGTTTTGGTTTTTATACCTCAATGCAGTAATAGCTGCAGCAATGAATAATGCCATTTCCGGATATCTTAATCTCAAGAGATCAAAATTACCTATTGCATAAAACATGATTATATTTAGTACTATTAATCCAATACCAATAGATTTGGTATTGTTTCTAAAAATAAATATAGATGCAATAGCAAAAACATTAATGGATAAGACGGATATTGATAGCTGATGAGCAGCAAAAAACAGATCATAAATGACAAACAAAGCTCCTATTACTGTAAGTATTTGATAGCTTCTCATTGTGTATGCTCTTTGTCTTGGAGATTGCTATTTATTCGGTTCAGTTGATGCACATTTGATTATACGTATGAGAAAGATATAAGCAAACCTCGCTACAAATACATGCAATGACTAATTATAATCGTTCTATCATGTAGGCAGGAAGGTTCTATT
>DATFDI010000071.1:0-2929 GCA_035252175.1 Nitrososphaeraceae archaeon | reverse complement strand
ATGCAAATAGTGTGTAGCAGTATTGTTTATTCTTGCTGTAATTGTGTAACCAAATGGCTCGGTAACCGAATTTACATGTTTTTGCAATAGTTGTTTGCTCTCATGTTGTTTATCAGCTTGCCTTATGAATTTTAAGCAGAGGCTTATTATTATTACTGCTTCGATAGAGCTCTTTGTTCTATACTTTTAGCAAAGTTCGGAGTTTCTTGGCGATTATGGGCGTCCGATGCCTGCTGCCTTGCGGCTCTCGCTTGTTCAAATGTGACCCCATTCTTTTCGATAAACGCTAAGAACTCTTCTGTGGCAGTTGCGTGGATATGGTTGCTGTACTCGCATGTGTTATCATCAATCTTCTTGACGCTCAGCTCCCACAGAAGATGCACGTTAGTGCGTCCTTTTGCAGTAATGGCATCTGATGTAGAGGTCAAGCGACAAAAGTGCGGCTTCAACTCTTCGCCAACAAAGTGTTGAACCATAATTGCCTCGCCAATAGTCTCCACATTAATTGACATTGGGCGTCCATCATCACTAGTAGTATGGCCTGCTGCTATATGTACAGGCGAGCAGCGTTGATATTCAGCATCAGGAAGGTTGAACAGCCAGTCAGCTATATCCACTTTCTCTATCGGAGCATTGATAATGTGTGTAACGGTTGATAGGGAGAGTGTACGGTCGGTGGTCATATGAATCCCTTTCATTCCACTCGCCAAATTTGTATCTTTGTTAATGTGGAAACTGGAAACCTTGCCTTAGAAAGTATCAAAAATATAAAAAAATGGTTTAGCTTCAGAAGCGATAGCTATTACTATTACTATTGTTTCTTAGCATAATCCGCTAATCCTGTGAAATCAACTGCAACTACAGGTTCATTTCCAATTACCCATGCATTATGTCCTGGTGGAACAACTAGTGCATCTCCAGGACCAAACTCTTCTTCTTTTCCATCATCCATTACGACTTTCATTGGTCCTGATATCATATATTGGGTATGAGGTGCTTGGCAGCTATTTGTATTCACTAGTGGCTTTACGCATTTTTCCCAACTCCATCCTGGCTCTAGAGTTGCTCGTCATATAGTTACATCACCAAGCTCTGCAAGTTCAGGTCCATTGGCAGCAGAAGCAACAAGACAACAATTAGCAATACAGTAAATAGATGAGGTAAGCATCATTATTGTTGCTATGCTAAAGACCATTCTTTCAGTTTGCCTACAATGTCTATTGTTAATTTCAGTTTTTTCATCTGTATATATATCGCAAGAGGCACAATCAAAGTATGCTAGAGCAACAAATGGCTTGTCTCAAGGTACTCATATTATTCCTGTGCACGCAGCTACTACCTCTAATATTTTAGCAAATAATGGAGACGGTTTAAATAGCGAAGCATTTGCAGGAAACTCTTCTACAGTATTACAAAAAGAACAAGAATCTAGTGCTACAGCAGTGAAGAATTTTCAAGATGCATTTTGTGGAATTGACGGGGCTGCAGGAAATTCTAATACTAATGGATACGTAATAGAGCATACGCTTCCTCAAAACTGTGAAATGCCGTTAGGCATTGCTGTTGATAGCGACGCCCAGAGGGTTTGGTATATTTCCACAAAAAGAGGTATACTAGGAAGCTTTAATTTAAAAGAAAATAAATTTGATGATGAGCACACTATCCCCATTTGGAATTCACGTAAAGAGCAAACGGGGTTCTCTCAAGTATGGTCTCTAAAAATCGAAAATAATAACGACAACAAACAACGAGTAGGAGGAGGGGCAAGTACAGATATTTGGTTTACCGATACACAGCAAAACGCAATATGGAGGTATAATAAAAATTCGCAAGTTTTTAATGTATACAAAATTCCAGGTACATCAAGTTCTTTTAATACTATTTATCCAATATCTTTGGAATTCAATTCAAACAATAATAAAATCTTCTTTGTAGGAACTTATTCGCCTTCTATTTGGATTGGAGATATATTAAAAATGAGAAATGGTACGTCAGAGGGAATTTCACAGATTCCGATTCCTATTGATAAGGTTACTACTTTCAATGGAGTTGACCCTCTCTATATCACTGTCGGTTCTCTTGCAATTGACAATAAGCGCAATTCAGTATGGGTCTCAGTATTTTCATATGGCAATAAAGGTGAAATTTTCAGATATAATTTGGAAAGCCAGTCTTTTGATAAGAGGTTTGATTTGCCTGCTGAACTAAACTCCCCGGTAGGAACGGTTGTAGACAATGATAACAAAAAATCAGATAATTTATGGATAACAAATGGAGGCACTAGTATATTTTATCAATTGAACACAAATAACGGCAAGATTACAAAATTTGTTACTTCAAAACCTTCTCCTAGAATCTTTGGTCAAGGTCTGTTTGATAACATTAATGCAAAAACAAAGGTTCGGAATAACAGCGGTAGTAATAGTAGTAGCAATGACAATATTTCTAAATCTGAAAATGCCTATACTCTCCCATATTGGATAAAGACATCAAGTGATGGTTCTCTATGGTTCAATGAACAAGAAGGCAACAAGATAGGTAGATTTAATCCTCGTGATATGAAATTAATTGAATATTGGGTTCCATCGCAGAATAAAATGTGGGGTTCTTGTACTGGTAACAATTCCCATAGTGATGAAAATGATGAAAGTGTTGGTAATGATTTTAATAATGATGAAATAGGCAATAATAATAACAATAATGACAATCAAGCATGCGGTATTGCAAATGTACTTCAATTTTCTATAGATACAGAAACTAACAGTAATAACAATAATGATAATATTGGTAATGGACACAATAATAATGGACATTCAGAGCATGGAAATAATCATCAACAAATTTGGTTTACAGAATGGTCAGAGAACAAAATTGCCAAAGTAAATTCGGATGACAGACTACTACCATTTTCAGTTGTTCTACCTTCTGT
>DATFDI010000070.1:0-8164 GCA_035252175.1 Nitrososphaeraceae archaeon | reverse complement strand
CAAAGAAGTTGCCGGAGCTATCTAGAACTTTAGGAAAGGCTACTGGAGAATATGAAAAGGCTAGACGTATGTTTAGAACAGAAATTGAATATGCAACAAGACAAGAGGAACACAATGTATCAACTTCACGCTATATGGGTCCTAAGATCACTGCGCCTGCTCTGTCTGAACGCAAGAAACTTGAAGAAATTGCAAATACTATTGGAATAGACTACACAGATAAAACCGATGATGAATTGCGCGCATTGATATCCGAAAAAATGAAGAACGTATAATCTTCCATTAGACCCATTAGACAATAATCTTTGCATTCGAAGATTAGTAATTCAGTATCAATTAATTTCTAGCTGTAGGCGCACAGATGTTCGGTATGTCAAACAAAGAAACAAACAACAAATATTGTGGATATGAATGTATAAATAAACAGATTGCGATACACACAAAGCAATTAGCAAGCACAATGCAGTTGGAGATGGATAGCATATGAACAAGGTTGCTACATTGTACTTTTCTGGCTAATTACTTTGTGCAAATATGCATTATCATTAAGAATATTTAGATGTAGTGTATCAAGGGGTAGTCTTATTTGTTACCTATATTTCATCTATCAGCGGTAAACCAAGCGTCCCAAAATGTGACCTCAACGTTATGCAAGCCTGGAGAAGTTGCAACAATTTTTAACGCAAGTGCTCCCCTATATTTTCCTACATCAATAACACTTGCAAACTCCATTAATGTAGAATTAAATTCAACCCTCGGACACCGTTATAATAATAAAATAATGGGAAAGACAAGGCAAGACAACTACAGCAGAAGAGAATGCCACAAGAACAGAAAATATAACAGTAACACTCTCAAATCCAATACTATACGTTCCAAAAATAATGTTTTTGACAAAAGGCAAAGGCTTACATAAAGACTATCTTACAAGCTTTGAGCTGGCTTTACGTGATGCAGACATAGCTGATCTCAATTTGGTTTCTGTATCAAGTATAAAACCTGCTCAATGTAAAATAGTTTCCAGGCATGAAGGTAAAATGCATCTCATGTCCGGACAAGTTGTTTTTACTGTTTTAGCTCGTTCCTCTACTAATGAACCAAATAGGCTTATTGCTGCTTCCGTGGGTCTAGCAAGTCCTGCAGACAATACGCAATATGGATATTTATCTGAGCATCACTCGTTTGGAGAAACAGCACAAAAAGCTGGAGATTATGCAGAAGATATGGCGATGGAAATGCTTGCTACCACACTTGGTCTGCCAAACGACCCAAGTCTTACTTGGAATCAAAGAGAAGAACAATGGAAACTTTCTGGAAAGATTTACAAAACTCAAAATATCACCCAACCTGCACAAGGAAACAAAGATGGCCTTTGGACAACAGTAGTAAGTGCAGCAATTCTGGTATTATAATAGACACACATATGCTAATTAAGACTATATAAGTGAGTATACGTTGGTTGGAAGCATCGATAGTAGCTCCAGCTCAACCAAATGCATGTCTTTGAATAGTTGCATCGCCTGCAGCTTTTCTCTATTTTCCTCTGACTTGTTATTACTAATGCTTTTTTGAGTACGGTGTCCAATTCTGAAAGACAAACCTGGTGAGGTTTCAATATATCAAATGCATGTTTGATTATTTCGTCCAACGCAGTAAGACACACCTGGTATTGCCAAGGTAAGTGCTCTGTGACATATTCTTTGATAGTTCCTTTAGCCTGCTCATGTAGATATATATCACAATACTCAACTCTTGATCGCTCTGCATGTAGTCTATTCAAAATTAGGATATGTGTACTCTCAAGCAGGAGCATTTGGTAGTAGCGGTCTTGCTACTCCTCAAACGGTAAAGGAACTCTTAGAAGATGCTAAAAAAGAAGCACAACAATGGTTTGAGATTAAAGAGAAAATAGATAATGATGATGGTACTGGTAATAACAATAGCAATATCCAACTGCAAACTGAAGTAGTTGTAACAGCCACATCAATAGTATCTGCAATAGTAGAATATGCTAAAAACAAAAATGTCGATTTAGTTGTAACCGGAACAAGAGGAAGATCGAAATTCAAAAAGCTATTGCTTGGTAGCATTGCCTCAGGAGTCATAGCAGAAGCGACTTGTCCTGTAATGGTAGTAAAATGATAGATTAACACATCAGGCATCATAAGCTCGAATAAATAAATCATACATGGTTTTCATAAATCAATGATATCAAAGCCCCTAAAACAATAGCTAGTAGAGATATTAGAAGAAGATGCCAATGCTGATAAACTGAGAAGCATACCTTTGTATACTGTATAGCTGCAGAATTACTGGCTGAAAATTGTGTGTTCCAGATGTTATGATAGTCTATAATAAGAACATATTATTATAAGGCCTTGACCTTGATAAGTTATATATCTTAGACAATCTGCTCTTCAACACTAATGACTAAATCTATACAAATGGCAGCATTTGCTGTCGTGGCCATACTATCAATCACTCTGCTGACAACAATAACAACAACTAGCTTTAAGGTCGTAAGTGCACAGGATACCGCTAGTAGCAATAGCACCACAACAGCAGCAGCAACATCATCAATAACGGTACATGCAGGAGGAGGGAATTCTACGGCTCCATTAACTGTATTTGTACCGCAGCAGATAGAAGTTAGTGTAGGTCAAAGCGTAACATGGGATAATCCTTCAACAGTAGGCGAACCACACACAGCTACATTCATTTTAGATAATAAAACTGCTACAAATATAGTTTCACCATTTGCAGTATCAAACTCTACACAATTCACACCGATACCTTCTAACTCGAATAGTCAGCCACTTAGACCAGCGGCCCAAAACGATGTGGTAATAGCAGTTAATGCAAGGTCATATATTCCAACTGTAATTGACTCACAAGGAAGTGTAAAGCAGTTTACACCACCAAGTGCGTCTTATACTATGAATGGAAATGAGAAGTATGTTAATTCAGGCTGGCTAGTGCCAAAAGGACAAGAACAATTGTACCCTGGTGCTTCAAATACATTTACGATAACGTTCCAAAAGGCAGGTACATATCACTACATCTGTCAGGTACATCCATGGATGACTGGATCAGTGGTAGTAAAGTGATGTATTTTCCTTCCTTTTTTGTAATATTTCCAATTGAATTGTGTAGTGACTATTACCTGATCAGCATTGCACATGAAATTATCAAATAAATACTGAGGAACTCTTTAACTGCTTTGTGTGTGACTCGCCGTTCCACTGGTCAAACGGACCGACATTTTCATCTCTTTTGCTATTTGTCTATAGTTTTTGTTTTGGTTAAAGTGCAGGTCCAAAACACCTTCCTCTCTTTCTTTCTTACTCGGTATGCTGTTTGAATCAAAATCTATTGTCGTTTCAAACTATATTATAAAAGCGGCATTTAAAACAAAATTAACCTGTTATCAGCTTGTACACGGTGTTACCAGCATGTTTTCATATATAACCTAGCCGTATCCTCTTATTGCCATCCAGTTGTCATATATTATCATCTGTATTCCCTTGTTATCATGCAATTTTAGCTCGACTCAAATTATAGCTTTATAAAGAAGGTGGATTGTACCAAAATTTTTTGTATTAATTACATAATTATGAATAGAATATAGATTGGATAACCGTTGCTGATTGGAAACAAACACACAACATAGTCATTTGCCTGTGCTCTTCAAAATCTTACATCAGTATATGCGGTTAAGATGAGGATATGTCACTAATTGATAAATCCGATGAAAATCCACCATAGCCAATGAAATATCAATTATTAGGTAAGAGTGGGCATTGTGTTTGTAGATAAATTAGATCTGATATATAATTCCCATATTTTCTGTTATATATTATAACGATGAATTATTGTCTAACTCTTGTACATTTAGTTTAGCTCATCTCTAACTTCTCGAAATTCCATCGGCTTACCATGCGATTTGTATTTTTCCCATCAGAAAGCCGGGATGCAACATCTTTTACGTGATCAGGATCATTTTTTAACATATACGATATTGCCATACGGTATTCTTTAGTAATGCGAGATAGCAGCAATAAGAGATGTCTATTTTCTTTGCAGTAATTGCTATTTAAAGCAGACCGTTAAAAATACACAACAGATTCATGTAATTATCAATGTAAAATGGCAAAATAAAAGAGTTGTACAGAAAACAAAAATTCTAATTTGAAAACATCCTTCATGCAAAAGATTATCATGAAATCTATAGAGTAAACGATCACTATCTAAAAGTTAATTTCGTGAGCTACCTAGTTATAATTTTCTCTTCTAATTCTTGCTTCGATTTTCGTTTGTTCGTTTTGATTTGCTCATATCAATGATATCATGATATCATGTACGCTATGATATTCATAATCCATATATAAATATTCAATTAACAAGTATCTACAACGTGATGAAAGTAGTATATCCACGCAGATTCAAAACATAACAACCTTTCATGTAGGATGACATCCATAGATAGCAATAGTTTCTTCCCAAGACGTTAGGGAAAGTACAAGGAAATAACACTAAATGGTGGACAAACATTCAGAATTCTAGCTGATCGACCACTAAAATCAATTTCAAAATAATTGGAAAAGGAAATGGGAGATGATATAAGTATTAAGTGAATGGCTAGCAACGGATATATAAACTGAAATGCTTCACTAGATAAGATTTCAGCGATTATGCTATGCAAAAACAGATAAGTAGCGGCGTTCTCGCGCGAGAACGCCGCTACTTAAGGTTTAAATCCTTCAACTGACTGAATTTGGGCATAGCACAAAATAATTCCTTAATATTAACGACTTTTGGAGGCTTGTACTAGTATACATACAAGACTTTGTATATACTTCTAATGTGATTGAAGTAATTGAAATAAAACAATCTATGCAAAAAAGTCACTGACATTGATTATCATCTCGCTACTAGTATTTCATCAGATAGAATAAATTTAATGACTTGGCAGCTTTAGTTTGCAAATCTATCAAAAAGATGAAAGATAGGACATAATGCTGAGTATAGTTCAGTATATTACCGTACTACTTTGGGTATGCCAAAACCAGGATACAAGTCCATCACAGTAAGTGAACCTGTCTATAATAAATTCTTCAAAGCTTATGAGGAAAACAAAAAAGGATTAGAGATCAACGGAATAAGAAGCTTCTCTGGCTATTAAATGAGTATGCATGTTATAATTTCAAATGTTAATACGGATATATAAGAAGTAGCAGTCATACTATAATTGCATGACTTATATCCAAATCGTCCTTAAAAGCAGAAACACCTATTAACAGTTTGCATTTGCAAAGACATTATAATATCACAATGGAAATATCCGACTTCAAAGAGCTGTTTTGCTATAATCACATAGTAAGACAAAATTATATTGATACATTTAAACAAAAATTATCATGGGAAGATATGATCAAGAACCGGGATACGGGGTGGCTATCATTAAAAGATACGCTGCTACACATAATTTGGGTTGAAGACTCATGGATTAACTATTCTATTCAAGGTCTAGAAGATCCTAATAGGCCATTTCCTTATTCTAATTACAATTTATGGAATGCGATTGACGACTATAATCTTGGTTCAACAACAAAAGTCAACAAGTATCTGGATTCTCTTACACCAAAAGATTTATCCAAACCAGTTTCAAGATTGAACATCGATGGTATAAGAAGAAGTACAAAAGCTAGAGATGTGCTAATTCATGTCATAGCCGAAGAACTTCATCATAGGGGAGAGATTATTGCAATTCTTTGGCAAATGAATTTCCAACCACCAGATATGGGATGGCTTTCAGTTATGAAAAAAACAGATCCTATATGGATGTTAAAGTAAATAAAAGAAGTATATTGAAAAATCTTAGATCGAAGTCCTCTTTGAATCTTGATGATGATCCACTAAGATCATTGTTTGATAACGGATAATGACAAAAGAAAAAAATAATAATAATATCAAAAAACTCTTCGCCAGAGGATTTAGAATTCGTGAATATAGAATATATGCTTGACTACATCGTTATAATCATAGTAGTCCAACTATGTTTAAAGTGTTAAATATCTAATCTAATCAATAAGTTTTCAGTTATGGCCAAAGTACAGCACTATAGAGGATTGAATACAGATTTAGACAAGTTATACAATATCATAAAACACTGCTAGAAGACCAAAAAGAGCTGCAAATAGTTTCAGAGTATAAAGGTACAATGAGTGCAATTCCATTAAGAAGTATTCTAGCAGTCGATAAACCTGTAAAAGTGTGGGTCGGTTCTTTATGTGAAATTTATGTCTCCTAATAACGCTAAAGCTATGTCACCCGCAGATTTTGAATCACCTTGGAAAGAAAAAATTATGATTAAATACTATTTCTCCTTCTACTTTCTTACAAGAACCTCTTGTGTAATAGTACCATATATTGGTATGTTACCAAAATGATTCATTGTCTTTGCTTGGTCTATCCAAATGCTTATTGCGTTATCATTTAATGTTCTGACACTTATAGGTACATCATTAACAGGACCTTCTTTCATTGTTATCGTGGCAGTTCCATTATATACAACCGTTTTTTTGTCTGGCATGGACATACTTGTTAGTGTAAAGTTAGATATCTGATGTCTATGCATTGCGCTTCCATTTAGCATTACCATATTAAATAATGCATTGAACGTTGCAGTAGGAAGATTCGTTTTGCTTGTTGTGGTATTGTTTGCACTTGATGATGACATCATTGCATCAGCAGAGCTCATGTTTGTTAAACTACCTCTCCATAAACCAGAAACAATCCATGCAGGTTTTCCATCCTTATCGTTTTGTAGACTTGCAATCGTTCCACTTGCATAAAGTCCTGGTTCCATGATGCCGCTTTGACCGGACATTGCACCAGGCTGCTGTGGTGAGGACATCATCATTCCACCGCCACTCATATTCGTAGTTGCAGACAAAGGCGAAGCAAAGATAAATGCCATACCTAATGTTAACGCTGCAATCATTCCTAAAGTTAAGGAAGTCTTAGAATCCATTGCCACTAGGTCAATAGTCTAGTCTCATATAATCTCTTGGTATTTATAGACTAAAAAACAAAGTAGCCTATGCTAGATAACAGCTCCGAACATATATGGCAGCAGACAGAGTCATGCCTCCTATCATAGGGGAGATTAGAATCGGATATGGAGGGTCTCCGTCTAGCTAGCAATTGAGTTGCTATGTTAATAAATAATGGATATCTGTTTGGACAGGGAGAGGGTTCAAATGGTTTTGATGAAAGGTCCTTATCTCATATTCTTATCAGGTAGTGGAATCGGTAGACAAGAAGTTCGGCCAGCTATAAGTTTTGCTCTTTATTTTCTCTATAAATGGCATAATCCTTATTTTCAATTACATCCATAATATTAGAATTCAAATCAAATGAGAGCAAAAGGTAGTAAGATTTGGTTTCATCGTCTTCCTTACTGCTAGAAAGTTATTATTGGAATCGTTGCACGAATAAGCCTTTCGTATTTACCTATTGAGTATACTAGTCTGCCTATTTTTGATTCAAAGTCTTCCCGTGCAGCAGTATGAAGTACAGCTTGTATTGCATAATGTGAGGTATCTTGTTTATCCATTAACGGAGTCAACCCATTTCTGTATGCAGTTGCAACCAGGCTGCCAAGGTTGTTAGCCATACCTACTAATCTAGTGGAATTATCCAATTGTAGTATTTGTTTGCCTATGCTATCCAAGTTCTCTTCAGGTGATGGTGGCATACTGATATATTACATTACACTCTTTTTTATGGTGTTGTTGACCAACATTATGTTCAATGCACACTTGCTAATAACATCATAACTAAAAGCAAATGATTCATGACATAATAGGTAGACTAGACATTTCGTCATTGTTGGTGCTCAATTTGAGAACAGCAGAATTTAGCTAATTTAGCACTTTTGTATTATGGACAGCATATATGACTAACTGTTTGATAGATATGATATATGTGAACTCTAACGCAGTAGAAGTAACATTATCTCTCTACTTTAGAATATTTTGTGCTCAAAAGCATCATCATTTTATACACTATAGTCTCAATTCCAATTGGTTTTGTCATAAATTCATCTGCGCCATAATCTAAAACCCTAGTCTTAGCTGTTTCGTCTTCTGCTACTACATAT
>DATFDI010000069.1:0-8539 GCA_035252175.1 Nitrososphaeraceae archaeon | reverse complement strand
ATCAAGGCCTATACTATGGCCCATAAACATTTCTTTGATAGCTGGTCTTACATCTGCATATATTAATTGAGTATCAAAAAATTTCCTAAACCCAGCTGTAAGTCTGACTTCCTTTCTGATTCTTCCATGTTCATTGTGCTGCAACTCAGTTTGTCTTTCCACTGTTCTTAATCCTGATTTTTCTATTGTTCTTGCGATTAGTCTTTCTACTGCTCTTAGTTTTAATGGTTTAAAATTAGGAATAGAATCAGGATCGTTTCTATCAAATTGATCTCTGAAAAGTGGAGATTTAGGTGTTAACTTTTCACCATATCTTTCTCAGTATCCTAGATATGTGTTGATAGCTTTGGATGCTTCCGGAGTAATGAAAACATGATTGCTTTGCGTTGAATCAGAGTATACTTTTAACCGATATAGATCATGATTACGAATGCTTGCCAGGTCTTCTAATTTGATATCAATTATTGCTCTTATCCTTATACCTGTTGAAGCTAAAAGCAAAATTAGTGCTTTAACTCGTTCATCACAGACTTCTAACATTTTTGCTATTTCTTCTCTAGTGTAACCTCTATTTTCGATTGGCTTTTCTTCTTCACCAAGATATCTGTAAATCTTTTTCTTGTTTAAGATTACTTCATTTAAATCGTAATAGGTCATAATCGCTGCAAGATATTGGCTTCTTGTAGCGTATCTTAGTGACAGTGGATTTTTCAAATATATCAAATAATCAATTATCTGGTTTTGGATAACCTAGGATTGTCTTGATATTTTAGCAGATCATCAGGCTTATCTATTTTAAGATATTTCATGTATTTTTGAAGAGCAAAAGTGTAGGCTGCTTTGGTTACAGCAGATTTTAGACCTTCTATAAATAATCGATAAGAAAAACCTGTTAAGGTTGGTCTAAATACTTTGTTTCTAAACATGAGCAGTTCTCCTGCATGACATATGCATCTTGTAGAAACGAACTTAGCTATAGCTTTTTCGATTTTGGAACTTTGAAACAACTTTAAGATGGGCCCAAGGGGGTTAGGTCCCTGCATGTAAAGGGGTTCAATGGTTTGCTTAATTAAGATTTCAATCGGTCCGCTAAATACCAAAAGTCAAGGAATAGCATTTATCATCGTCCACAGTCAACTATTTTTCGATAGTAATGACGAGCAACCGTTGGACCACCAATAATGGAGCTTAACCAGTAGGTCTTGAGTCGTTAAGAGACACACGCGACCGAATCCCCTATAAGGTCGGTATCTGATATTCATCATTATGAAACAGACAGATCCTCATCTTAAGGAGGTAAATCAAAATATAGATGCAAAAACACCAGACGGTTGCGAAGAATGCCTACAAATGGGTTCTGACTGGGTACATCTACGACTTTGTTTATCATGTGGTCACGTAGGTTGTTGTGACTCCTCTCCTAATAAGCATGCAACAAAACATTACAAATCTACTAAGCATCCAATCATAAGGTCCTTTGAGCCAGGTGAGACATGGGAATGGTGTTATGTTGATAATGTTATGATTGAGCGATAACCATACAGAGTAGTAATACGAATTATATTGAAGAAAGAGTCTTGATCATAAACAGCGATTAAGGATTACGCCAACTATCGGTCAAGAGGTGGTATCGTATTCGTAATGATATACTCCCTTATTTCATAATATAATAACTGATGATATCTCATTTGCTATGGTCTGTGTCATATACAGTCATTCTAGTCCTACCCCAAATACATTGAGATGTCATAAACACCATTATCCCAGAGTTTATCATCTTTTGTATCTCTGGAATGCATTCTCTACTTATGTGACCTAGACCTGTTCCTTCTAGTACTACTCCTTTATAGTCGAGCCCCATTGCTACATCCGTTAGTAAACGAGGATCAAATCCTGGGTAGTACTTCATCAAAAGGATCCTCCTATCATAGCCTGGCCTTACGAGGAAATTGCTACTGTTATTATTATTTCTTGGATATAGTTTCACTTGAGGCTGCTGTTGCAACTGCATTTCTACAGTATCTCCTTTGATTAAGGCTATCGGTTCCATGTCTATCGACTCAAATGCGTCGCGTCTGCTGGTATGGTTTTTCCTTACGCGGGTACCGACATGACAGGCAATGACATCGTCGGAAGGCCCAGCGTGCATAGCAATGAATACTCCTGAATAATTCGATTTAACACAGAATACTGTTGCGCCAATTAGATTTAATGCTGCATCTGATGAAGGTCTATCAGATGATCTTTGAGCTCCTACCAAGACGACTGGCACTGGAAGATTTTGCAGAGCGAAACTAAAAATTCTCTGCAGATTGTCCTTCAGTAAAAAATTCTTCTCCTGGCTGAAGCCATAACTCCTCGCCCTGTTCTAAACATCTTAACTCATTATCTTTTAGTAGTGTGAAAAGTGGAATCTCTCGGAGAATACTTTTTAGACTGCTATTTTTTTCTTCTCCGATATGTCATCACACCACATTCTTGAGATATTGATGAACAAATTGAATAGCAATAGAACCTTCACCTACTCCTGATGCAACTCTCTTTACTGAACCAGAACGTACGTCTCCAGCTGCAAATATTCCAGGAACATTAGTTTCAAGTAAAAATGGCTGGCGGTCAAGATTCCAATTTTTTGGACCACCATTACTATTACTGATATTTCCATTATTCTGTCCATTGCCTATCATTAAATTGGGGCCAGTTAGGATAAACCCTATTTATTTATTAGTATTCTCTATACCTTATTGCTGTTGATAGAATCATTAAGGTCACACATCAAGTGTGATGCATTTGTGCGGATGCTCTCTTGCTCTTAAGTCTTTTTGATAGGAAGTTTGTAAGAAAACCTCCTGCAAAAATACCCGTTCCCACAATTACAACTAGTGGGCCTGCAGGCAGATTCACATAGCTTGATAACTCCACACCTAATGTTGCACTAGCCAAACCAAAGATAGCGCTCATGAGAGAATAGCGAGAGAGTCCAGTGCTAATAGTCTTGGCTGCAGCAGCTGGGACTATCACTACTGCCCCTACTAACAGCGTTCCAACCTCCTTTATTCCGACTGCAACTATTATGGCAACTAGGAGTAAAAAGATCAAATTTATCCTCTCGACTTTAATCCTACTTGCGAGAGCAAGTTCTTTAGAAATCATGCTTATGGCGAGTTTGTTATAAATTCTCCTCGTTACGAAAACTACAAAGAGAGAAACTAGAACTATTGTTATTGTGTCGGTTAACGTTATTTTCGATATGTCACCAAAAAGTGCTTCAAGCAGATCTACTTTTGGGGTGATAAGAATTCCTATTGAGAGTGCTAAGACAAATAGTACTCCTATGATTGCTTCTACAGAGAGAGTCGTTGATTTTTGAAGATACCATGTAGCAATTACTGATGCGGCCAAAAATAAGAAAGCTCCAATAAACGCATTGAAGCTAAACAGCATTCCAAGCGCAAGACCTGGAAGGGCAACATGTGAAAGCGCATCACCAACCAGAGCCATGCGCTTTGATAGCATGATCGAGCCAAGATAGCCGGCAGTCGACCCTACAAATGCGCCGGCTATGAGGCCTAGTATGAGGATATCTGGCAAGGAAAACGCCTATTCTTTATAATGCTCCTCCTCTGACAGAGCGAACTCATTTCCATATATTGTGCTCAACAACTGTGAATGAGTCAGGCTCTTTGTTTCACCGAAGAATAATACACGCTTATTCAAGGCTAACATATAGTCAGAGTAGTGCATCACAACATGCATGTTATGAGAAATCAGAAGAACCGTTATTCCAAGTTCTTTTTTAAGTTCATTTACCTTTTCATAGATTGGTTCCTCAGCGCCTACATCCACACCAGAGGTTGGCTCATCGAGTAGGAGCACTGTCGGGTTGTCCACGATGGCCCATGCAATCAAAACACGTTGAAGCTCTCCTCCTGAAAGAGATCCGAGGTTCTGTCTGAGAATCGCCTTGTCAAGACTCACAGCCTTTATGCAAGTCTCGAAATCTGTCTTGCATTTGAGCCCCAGAAACTCTTCTACTAATATGGGTAAATCTGTAGAGACAAGACTCTGAGGAACATAGCCCATTCTTACTTCACCGTTCCACTTTATCATTCCCGTATAATGGATTGTATTGAGCAGTGTTCTAAAGACAGTGGTCTTACCGCCTCCATTTGGACCAACGATTGCAAGTGAAGTTCCTTTCTTCGCCCTGAAACTTACATCTTCAAGAATTGTCTTGTTCTGGGATTTGACATTCAAACCATTGACAACCAATATATCATCGGACTCAATCTGAGATTGCTTAGAATCAACAGTGGTCTGTGGTATGCGAGCATCGAACATCTCTTTTGTTAGTACCTTCGCCCTGAAAATTTAATTTTCTTCTATTTAAAGAGTTCAAGAATATTTACAATTAACAGTTGGAATGCCGCTGTAGCATTTATCAGTCGCATTTGAATCGAATGTCGATGGTTAGTAAATCAAGTTTTATAGAATAGATATTATAGCGCTATGTGCGGTCAATTGGGTTTTTGAATTCTCCACAACGTGTAACCAAAATTCTATACATACCTTCAAAATATTGTCTATATATCAAAGTCAGCAGATATATTATTAGTTAGGATACATAGTGAATCAATAAGAAAAATTGTTCAATTGGGAGAATACATTCAAATAATTAGTCCAATCATCTATGGGGGTGCATTAATTGTATCAATACTTCAATTCTCAGCAATGAAAAAAAGTATGTCCAGTCAAAGTGTACAACAGGCATATGCCAGCACAACGCAGCTTCTTTTTAATAATATTAATAGCAGGGAATATTTACAAATGTCACAGGAAAGTGCTGTAGTTTCTAAATATTATTCCTTAGTTGATAATCCACAACAATACTATATCATAATCCAGTCCTTTGATATGTTAGAATTCATTTTCCGTCTTTACAAAACGAAAATGATTGATGCAGAGCTTTGGTCACGATGGGAAGCTACAGCTAAATCAATGATGACAATTCCAAAGTTCAAGAAAGTATGGGATAAAACAAAAGATAGCCGTTCACATGAATTTAGAGAACTTGTCGATTCATTTGTACAAATTTAAGAGTAGAATACAAGATTACACCTTTAGCAAAGGAATTAGATGCCGTTTTCATAGGCTTAGAGAAATGGGTAGCTAAATGGGAATCACGGAACAACCACCATTAGCTGTCTAATCCATGTTGGGATGTTTTATACACAATTTTCTAAAAGATATCTTGGAATGGAAAATTGGCAGTCAGAATTCTTACAGTTAGCTTGGCAAATAGGGGGCTTATCATTTCTCTGGGCTGTAGCATCACTGCAATCAAAATCCGGAAGTGTAGAGTACAAGAGAAAGTGACGTTTTAATTAGGAAGGTTGATCCCGAAAACGCTCAAAAGCTACTAAAGGAGTTGGAGAAGAAGACTATCTTAGGTTTACTATTTAAGAATAAATAAATGAGGTTCTGTCTGCTTATAGGGACATCACCATATTTTGTCTTCGTGTAAACAGTCAGGCAATAATGCTTGATTAGTTCTCGTATATCGAGAGTAATATACTAGAAGTATCAGCCAAAAAGAATTGGTAGCTAAGCAGTTAGACAGACAAACTATCCAAATAAATAGATAGATAGCACAAATGCTTCAACCTCTTCAAAAACATATAAAATCAGCAGATAAGCAATCACAACTGACAAATAGACTATACATTGAATTGGTAATACTGAGATCCTATGTATCTACTACAAAACCTTGTTTGCTGCTAATAAACACGCGCAGCAAAAATTATGTTCAAGGTTCATTGTAGATAGTGGAGGGTTTATCTACTTGAACCCAAAAATATTCGAGAAAATTTTGCTCAAGATGTTGACCTTGCTGAAGATCTTCAATCAAATTTCGTAGCAAAATCTGGCCGTCCCGCATGGAAACAATTACCTACTTGGTATCAGATTTCAACCTCCGATCACATGATTTCTCCTGATGTTCAATGTATGTTTGCTCAATGAACGAATGCTGCTACTACTACTATTCCACTTCCTGCTAGCCATGCATATTATGTGTCACATCCAAATGAGATTGCCGAATTTATACTTAATGCAGCTAAA
The DNA here is from genome assembly GCA_035252175.1 of Nitrososphaeraceae archaeon. Taxonomy (GTDB): domain Archaea; phylum Thermoproteota; class Nitrososphaeria; order Nitrososphaerales; family Nitrososphaeraceae; genus JAFAQB01. Next base: position 2,419 of record DATFDI010000069.1, on the reverse strand, counting down.
GGAGTTACCAGATAGATTAACTAACACAAATGGCCAGAATTTTAGTTATCGGCCATTTGTGCTATTCTTACATGTTTATCACAAATTCAAGAACTGCTTCTAACAGCCTGACATTCCTTTCATGAGATGTGTCACTCAAAAGACAAAAATACGAATTAAGGGAGAGGATATCAATGATTAATACCACTACAACAACAAACCTGTGGCCAGCAGAACTTCCATTGTCAGAATGGAAGGATACCTATGACACACTTCACAGGTGGACTCAAATTGTAGGCAAGATTAGGCTTGCACTGACTCCACAAGTAAACCACTGGTGGAATTCTACTTTGTATGTCACACCACGCGGGCTTACGACATCGTCAATGTATTACGACGGTCAACCATTGCAAATAGACTTTGATTTCATTTCTAATCTCCTACTGATTGTAACTGCAGATAATCCTATCAAGTCAATTGCGCTAAGGTCGTATTCGGTAGCAGAGTTTTATCATGAAACTATGGCAGCATTAAGATCGCTCGGAGTACCAGTAACCATTTGGACTACACCAGTAGAAGTACCTGATCGAACTCCTTTTGAAGATGACAACAAACACAAATCTTATGATCCTGAGTATTCACAGCGATTCTGGCGAATACTGTCTCAGGCTAACCGCGTGTTTTCTGAATTTCGATCTCGCTTTATAGGCAAGGTAAGCCCTGTGCATTTTTTCTGGGGGGCTTTTGATCTTGCCATTACTCGCTTTTCAGGACGTAGTGCGCCTTCACATCCAGGGGCACCATACTGTGCCCCTTTTGTGATGACAGAAGCTTATTCACATGAAGTAAGTAGTTGCGGTTTCTGGCCCGGCGGTGGACCAATCAATGAACCTATCTTCTATGCTTATTCCTACCCAGAGCCTCAGGGTTTTAATGAGTACCATATCCAACCAACAGAAGCATTTTATCATAGTGTGATGAAGGAGTTTGTGTTGCCCTATAATGTGGTCAGTAATTCAAATTCCCCTGATAGAATATTGTTGTCTTTCTTGCAAAGTACATATGAAGCTGCGGCGACATGTGCTCAGTGGGACCGAAATGTATTGGAGCGCCAACAGTAGGTAGTTGTAATCCGGGGTAGAGCGTAAGAACAGTTGCAATTGATAACTGTAATCTGGTTAGCTGTAGGGCTTAAGCGTATGCATTCCTTCTACTTTTCCATAAATGATATATTCATATGAAAACTAATGATCTTGCTGCAGTTCATATAAAAGGCTAGGCTGTAATTGAGCACATCAGCAGCACTATTGTACGATCTTTTGTATCATCTGTTGGAAATCTGAGAATGGCATATTTTTTCTTGCTTGCATTAGAGTAACAGCATCGCTACCAACAACATATCTAAATTCGGGTTTTTCACTCAATACAGCTTGGAGTATGGTCTTTGCGACCTCTTCCGGCTGCGTTGCATTCTCATGATCGGAGCTTATTTTGGACCTGACTTTTCGCACAAATTCGAAGTATGCCGATTTTGGATCTAGTGCTCTATTGGACATAATACTTCCTTTCATAAAACCACTGCCAATTGCACCAGGCTCTATCAATATGACTTTGATTCCAAAAGGCTCAATTTCATATGCAATAGATTCACTCAAACCTTCTAAAGCGAATTTAGTTGCTACATATGCTGAGATTACTGGAAATGGTACATGTCCATTTACAGAGCTTACATTTACAATAATACCACCACCACTTAAGTCATTCCTCATAATTGGAAGCACATGTTGGGTTACCCTTATGACACCGAAGAAATTGGTTTCAAATTGTGCTTTTATCTCATCGACTGAAAGATCTTCAAATGCTCCAAACAGACCATATCCGGCATTATTGACTAGTACATCGATTCTTCCTTTTTCTGATACAATCTGTTCGACTGCAGCTTTCACCGAACTATCGTCAGTAACGTCTAGCTGAATTAATTTCAAAGGTAGCCTTTCTGTATCGCCTGTGGATTGCAGACTTGCAGATTTATTGATACTACGCGCTGAAGCATGTGTATAAAATCCGTTTCTTGCCAGCATTAGTGAAGTCGCATACCCTATTCCACTTGAGCTGCCAGTAACTATGGCAACTTTTTGCCTGTTGGGCTCTCTCGTGCTCACAGATTTATAGCAGAGAGGAAGTTCTTATGTATTATCTGGGTTCTATAACACAGTGTTGGCCAAGCTGGAAATTAGTAAATTTAGTCGCTATTATAAGATGTTTTTCCGCAACATCAGTTATTAAAAGCGGAATGTACCCTCAATTTTTAAAAGAAACTCCATGGATACTTCTATAATGGCTAGTCTCGTAAAACAGGCTTCACTTTTTCCTATATTATTAGTTAATTTCGTGGGTACCCTTGGCTTTAGCATTGTTTTACCTTTCTTGGTTTTTGTAG
>DATFDI010000068.1:0-33458 GCA_035252175.1 Nitrososphaeraceae archaeon | reverse complement strand
ATACAAGCGAACAATCCAGAAAGTGACAGAGTCAACCCAACCAAGATGAATTTTAGTAAACTGTTATTGTTATCGTTCAAATGTATATATGCGATGGTCTATACGCGTTATACATATAAATTGTAACTATTCACTTAAGCGAATGCAATAATTGTACAATCTATCTTAGCAAATGTCCTTAGTTACTATCTTATAGTATATTGCTGTCTTATACTTGGGAATTAGCATCTTTGTATATACGAAATGAAACTGGATTATAATATGATGGATATAATATCCAAATATGGGCATTGAGAAGAACTTTTTAAGTTTTGATAGGTATTGAAGTGTCTTGATATCAGAAAAGTTCTAGATGTTACTAGCGGTTAAGGCCATGACTTGGTCTGATAGCTGTGCTATAGCATCATCTTTCATTATATCTCGATTTCTTAATGCTTGATTTAGTTCTGGGCGCAAAATTCATGTCAAATTTGATTCCATCAATAATTTTCATGTTAGGTTTTTATCGATTCATGTTTGAACCCTCTTCTATCATGGGCTCAAGCAGATAAGAACTCTTATTATGATATCTTACATGTAATATGTCTTCTAATTATAGCTTAGCAGCTGCTGTAATGCCATGAAACAATGGATCTTCATGATCGCATATGTGAAATGATGGTTTTGAAACTCACAGTTAAATAGCCCAGAAAGCTTGCTCAGTCAGTAACACCAATTATACTTTTAACTCAGATGCCTAGTATTAGTACAATACAATACAATACGTCTTATCTCTTGTATTGTATTTCGTATGGGTTATGACTGAAACAGCAATTCATCTTACCCGGAGTACTATTTGTGTGATAAAAGAAGTTTGCTAAATTATCATCCCTTGTCGGTAGATTTAACCGTAGTAACTACAACAATGCTGTACATACATTACAGCAAACATATTAGGATGTAAAATCATTCACAAAATATGATATCCAAAGTTCTTGTTGCTATGGATGGTTCGGAATCATCGTTGAAGGCTTATGAGTATGCTTCCTTTGTAGCCAAACAATGTGATGCTTCTTTACTTATAGTAAACATATTTGATACGTTTGAAAGAATATCAAGTAAGATAAAGCATGAACTCGGAGAAATTGCTAAGCTAATAGAAGCAGAGGGTGGAACGGCCGTAACTCTACAAAACCTTGATGATTATCAATCCCAGGCTAAAGATTCTGGGATAAAGGAGGTAAAGACAATTAGACGCGAAGGAAATGCTGCTTCAGAAATATTGCATATAGCAGACGAAGAAAAGGTGGATACAATAGTTATTGGGAGCACAGGAATCAATACAGTTAAAGAATTTCCAGTAGGGGGTGTATCTCATAAAATCGTTCACCATGCGAAATGCCCAGTGACAGTAGTGAGATAAAAAGAAGAAGACTTACGCCTGTATTAAACCGTAAACAGAATACAGCTCAAACTAGGCTCCTTATTGGAGGGAAGTTGTATATTTAAAAAGTACAATTTGAATAAGATTAACTATGAGTGAACCGGTCCTGAGTATAATGGAGAAGCTCATACTATGAGTTCAAACACGATTACTACTAGGGACGGCACCGAAATCTACTACAAAGACCGGGGCAAAGGACCGGTCGTAACGTTCCCATGGATGGCCTCTGAGCTCTGACGCTTGGGCAAACGGAATGTAACCAACGAGCAGGCTGTAGGCATCCATCGGAACTGCCGCTATTACTACTATCTTTGCAGACACTTCAGCATTCCATTTGCAGAAGGACTACTAAACAACACCGATCTTTAGGCCAATATCATAGATTCAGTTGTATTGACATAAAAGCTTTGATTATGGATTATTAGGATTACGTAATAGTACGTTGCTTTCAGGAGAATCAGAATCATTTTCTCACTTAATCTTCTCAATGATGTCTGCAATAGATACTCTTACAGCTGAAATCCCAGTTCTAAATGGATATGCGCCGCTACCCTCATCTGTTATCGGATTTATCCATTCATAATATGTATGCATATGTGGATGTCCATCTGAAGCAAGTTTGGAAAATAGTATATCGGATTCTTCAACTCTATCAAATCTGCTTCTGGCTAACATTTCTATTCCTGTAGTCCAAGGCCAAAAGGTCTGGTTATGATAGTGGTATGGTTTGAGAATCCAGGGTCCTGTAGCTTTTAGGTCAGCCTCAGTTACAAGTGGCCACTTCTCTTTCCATCCTCTACTTTTGATAGCATCAAGCGTATGAAGTGATCTGTTGTAAAGGCTTTGATCAAGTATGTTTTTTGCAGCTTCTCCTCCTGTGTCATTATATTTACTTGTGGGTTTTATGCGATCGTTTATGGGGTTCTCCGTAATTGCAACCAAATACAGAGAAACATCTTGTGTAAGTGTTCTATAAGGACCTCCTATGTGATGCGTCTCCTGTATATCCAAATAGCAACCATCTTCTTCTGACCACAAATTCTGGTCGACTGCCATTATCGCTCTACCTGACAATCTGGATATCCTATCAGAATCATCATCTCTTCCAAGCTGTGATAATAAAGAGGCAAGGTTTCTTAAGGCAAGGATCCAACAAGCTTGGCTGTAAACTATTTTTCCTGCTCTTAATACTGTGTCCATCCAATCTTCGTTGTGATTCTGCTCTAATAGATCATCATCATCAATATCTCTGCTAGATAAATATTCAACTGCCGTTAGCATACGAGGAACCACATATTCGGCGACTTTTAATGGGTCTGTAATTCCAAGCTTTGATAAGAGCGCAGAAATATAATCAGATGAGTGTTCAGAAGCTATGATGGTGCTGTCGTCTGAGGCTGATGAAACTTGAGATAAAGATTGTTGCCTGTTCTTTAAACTCCTAGCTAATATCCAAGCAGACGTAGAAATCATCAGGGCTGTAGAATCAATATCTGGATTCAGCCCGTAGACTTCAGAGAAGCCAGCTTGGTATATTGTGGTAGGTAAGGCTCCTTCAAACTCTTTCTGTTTATCTTCTTTTGCAACCTCTGACAAAAACTTCATTTCAGGAGAGCCTCTACCGTAAACTAATTTTTCTTTGTTAGGCTCAATCTGGTGCGACCATATCTGATAAATCTGTTGCATGACTCCACCAACATTACCTGATAAAAACCAGTCTCTGAGAATATACGCAGCATCTCTACACCATATGGCCTGATAAATTCCTCCTGGATTTATGCCTTGAAGTACATGTTCTTGCGTTTTTTGCACGAATTTGTTTGCTTTATCTACAAAGGAAATCCAGCCACTATTACTACTGTTTGTTGCTGTAGAGGCGCTGATATCAGGCATCTCTTGTTTATTGCAATTTCTTTTTTATAAGGCTTAATTTAATATCACAAAACATTATCAACTATTGTTGTATAGCGTTATTGTATGAGCATAAAGGAGATGACAAAGATCAATTGAAGAATTTATCTCAGAATTCAACTGAAGAGAATCTTTCTCAGTATTATACATGCAGATCATGTGGAATGAAATTTGATAACTTTGCTGATATGCAGAAGCATATATTAGTGGAGCACATGCAGAAAGGAGATATCCCATAAGAAGATTCTAGGCAAGTTCTAAAGAAGCATGTAGGTTGAGCGAACAACTTTAATTTTTTGCAAGGCATAGCAATAATACTAAAACAGAAAATGGAAAAATATGATATAGATACTACTACAATAACACATTTACGACATTTACATTCAAGGTAAAATACGTATATGTGAATTTAATACAGTAGCTTGTGTGTATTCTAACTATCTGTAGGTTTAGGCACAATAGAAGTTGTATTTAAAGGAGTACCAGTAGTATTGGTAGCATGACCTTCTGCTGTAGTTGCGTTGCTTGGAGTACTGGTTTTATTTTGAGCATATATCATAGATGGTGTAGCTAGTAACCCAAGCACAAGTATGGTGATTGAACATATTATTATTATTGTAACCATATGAACCTGTGTTTGTTTTTTATTGTCATCGGAGGAACCTTCATATTTTTCGTCTAAGGATTTCATTGGTGGTAAATAAATAGCGAATATCTTATTTACGTATATGCTCTGCTTTTTCCTTATACGCATGTGTATATGTGCCTCTACAGACCACACAATAAAAGTAGGAAATAAGGTTGTGTGGTTCATAAGACCTTATTTTCCAATTCTTTCTTTCTTTTACACTGCATTACCAATTCTAGGAATAGATGAATTACACAGGTTGATATAATACTCAACATAGCATACAGTAATGGTATGTAAAGGTATATGCATACGTCACAAGGCATCAGGAACTATAAGTTCTGGTCGTTATGCTACTGGACAGAAACGCTGCCAGATATGTGATATGTATGTAAAATGGGAGGGAATATGGTGTCCTTGCTGTGCATGTAGATTAAGGATAGGACCAAGGCTATACAAACATAAAGCAAAATTAAGAGAACAAAAACTAATAGCTCAAGCTAAATTATGATGTAAAAAGAGGGTCAGAAATAGAGTTTAAGCTCAGATAAAATTCTTCTATATCTATATGTGAGCTCCAAACTTTGACACATTAGTTGTACTGCTTCGTAATCTAATTGATTGATGTAATTAATCAAAGAGAATGTATTAGTTGTGAAAAATATATTTCTCTGGAATTAAATATAAGAAGAGAAAATTAAATATTATCTTATTCATAAAAAAAGAGTATTATGTGAAAGACTAGACGTGATGAGATTGTTTTTTATAAATATGACCAAGGATTGAAATAAAAACGTCTTTTCTGACACATATCGCACACATTATATTGAAATGGCATTTTACAGTTATTTCTTACGCATTTGTAAATAATACCACATTTTGTGCATTGATGATAACAAATTTGTTGTTGCTGTTGCGGCAGGCTACTACTATTAACACTTATAGCAGAGCTCAATGTTTTTTAATATCTTGGCACTATTTTAAAGACTGTGTGAAAGTCTTTTAGTCAAAATACTAGAATATGAGTTCTATATGATAGTAAATATTCATTGTACTAGTAACTTATATTCAACTTCATTTGCAGTTGGCAAGAGCTGTTTATCATTATCCTCATCATTATCATATTATTATTGAAGAAACGCGATTATTATCAGTATGCCATCGCTAGCTGAAGACAACTTAGATAGTATATGCAAACAAACACGACAATTGGATAATTCTATTAGATTCGCAGCTATAGCCAACAACCTTGGCAGCCTGGTTGCAACAGCATACCGAAGTGGGTTGACTCCGTTAATGGATAAACACGAGACCTCGCATTACGCCATACAAGCTGTCCTTCGTGCAGCCACACGGGAAGACTTTGAATCAAAAATAGGCAGGATGGAATATTCAATAGGTAAATATGAAAGGCTTATTCGTGCAACTATTCCAATAAAGCTTTCAAGCAGTAAGGAAGACGATGAAACCAAATCTTACTACCTTGTGCTCTCATTTGATTTGAATTCTAATGTTATGGATATAATTGAAAATAAGGTTTTGCCATTTATAGATAAAAATAAAGGGCGAAAGCTATAGCAGACCTTTTATTTTCTTTGGATTACTTAATGGGAACGTTGATGGTTGCTGTAAAAACTGATCCCTGCGAGTATTACCTTGTTCATATTATGTATCTCTTTATGTGTTTAGATTGCATAATTACTGGAATTCCTCATTTGCTAGTTTCTCTAGCAAGATTACCGCTAAAGAAATTGCTGAGCGATTTTATTACGAAGACTGGCTGCTCTTCTGGGATAAAATGTCCTGAATTTGGAACTGTGATCCCTGTTACATTTTGAGCTAATATTTTCATCGCGTATATGATGGTAGGCATAGTAATATTACCTCCAAATGTTGGAATATACCCTCCTCCTAAAGCCAGTACTGGCATCGTAAGCTTAGTCTTTGAATAATTCATATTTTGAATTGCATCCTGTGGAAAAGCTCTATAATACTCAAATCCAGCACGCATTCCACCTGGAGCAGAATAATGGCTAACATATTCATTGATAGCTGCCTGAGTTATTGCAGCTGGATTAAACGCAAGATTGTGTAAGAACCATGATAAATATATTAACTCTTTACCTTGCACAAGGGCTTCTGGTACGTCTGGTGTTTGATGGAATATGCCCCACCATAGCGGTGCTCTTCCAGGAGGTGCGAACCCGGGAATCGTTAATTCCATCACTGCTAATCTCTTTACCTCAGTTGGATGTGCAGCTGCATATGAATAGGCTACTTGTGTTCCCCAATCATGACCCACTAGATCAATTCTTTTAAATCCTAACTTAGTAACTAGTTGATGTATGTCTTCAGCTAAGGTCTTACCATCATATCCTGTAACTGGTTTTGAAGAGTCTCCTAGGCCTCTAAGATCAGGTGCAATAACAGTATAGTTCTTAGCTAATGCTGGCATTACTTTGTGCCATGCATACCATGTTTCTGGCCATCCGTGTAATAAAACTACAGGATCACCGTGACCTCCGATAACATAGTGCATTTGAATACCATTAACTGAAACCGTATTATGGGAAAATGTCATATTATCCAATTGAAAAGAATTACCATTAGGTTGTTGTCTTTGTCCTTGTGCCATCGCACTATGGTTTTGGCTTAATAATACTAATGGAAAAGCAAACAATGTGCCAGTTGTAATAATGCCAATCAAAAGAAATGTTGTTGCAGTCATATAATGTGAAGCTGGAATGCGATTATCTTTGTCGACCATTGTAGTCTAGTATTTGATTTGTTATAATAGCATGATGGGTACATTGCCTTGCATTGTACCCAGGGCTATTATAGTTACGATTTTTCTCGATACTCGATAAGCGACAAGCGGCGAACTAGTCAATATTGTTGCGAGGACTAACCAATAGCATGATGGGTACATTGCCTTGCATTGTACCTCGAGCTGTGTTACAGAAAATACTTGACTTTTTTATCCAAACGGGAATTCATCCAATGCCATTTATGATCTTGACTGAACTAATGAAGGATTTACGAAGTGAAGCAACTTATCGACTGGATAGTGATCAACGCATAGAATAAGTTTTGTTTGGAACCTGGTGGGTGATTAGAAATACCCATGTCTTCAAAGGTATTTATCACTATTGTCATATGTGGAAAGTGTATAGAAAAACGTATGACTAGGTCTTGCTTAGTTATTTGCAATGGTTGAAAGAGAGAGGCAGCAAGACAAACGAGAAAATATTTTAGGTTCAGGTTTGAGTCCATTTAAATCTGCTATCTTTAGGACGTTATGGATTGCGGCCCTCTTTTCATACGTTGGTGCAGCTATGTATGACGTAGGGGCGTCATGGCTAATGACTTCACTTGCTCCTAATCCCTTGTTTGTTTCTCTTGTTACAACTGCTACTGCACTACCAATTTTTCTATTTGCGTTACCATCCGGGATATTATCAGATATTTTTGATCGGCGCAATATACTCCTTATCACATGTGCATATATGTTTACAATATCTACTCTGCTAGGAATCATTACCATTATTGGTCTGACTACCCCAACAATACTTTTGATACTTACTTTTGCACTAGGAGCAGGTACGACTATGATTAGGACTCCAATTATCCCCACTATGAGTGGACTGGTACCAAGGTCTGAACTACCTGACGCTCTAACTCTTAGTGCCCTTGCTAGTAACATAGGCCGTGTCATTGGCCCCACAGTTGGCGGTTTTATTGTAGCCGCAATTGCGCCTTGGGCTGTATTTTTTGTTAACTCAGCATCATTCATTGCTATGATGATAGTTCTAAGTACATTACCAAGAAAGTCCAATGTCCAACAACAAAGTCAGCAGCAGTACCAACAAGAACAACAAAGCACTCTTCCGCCAGAGAATATAATTAGAGCTATTCGGGTTCAGATGCGATATGTACGTTATTCTCAGGCTGCACGTGTATTGATAATACGTGCAGGTTTGTTTACATTATGTAGTAGTGCATTACTATCGCTATTGCCGCTATTAGCCAAACATCAATTAGGAGTTGGCTCTATGGGTTTCGGGCTGCTGTTAGGATCTTTTGGTATGGGTGCAATAGTGGGTGGAATTATAATTTTGCCAAGGTTACGATCTAAGGCTTCAGTTGAATCCCTTATTACAGGTTCTATAGCGTTACTTGCAATTGTAACATTTACAATGGGATATGTGCAAAATTTTGTAATTCTTTGCATAGTGATGGGACTAGGAGGAGCGGCCTACATCACGATAATATCAAAATTTTATACAATTGGAATAAAATCTGCCCCAAAATGGATAGGAGCTAGAGTACTAGCAGTTTATCTGCTTGTACTAAATGGCGGCTTGGTAGTTGGAAGTGTAATATGGGGTACAGTAGCTAACGTATTTGGCATCCCAACCACACTGTCAGTAGCTTCATTAGCCTTAGGCATGACCCTTATTGCTCAGAAACGCTATAGCAGTACTTTGTTGGACGAGCTTGACTTTACACCAGCAAGTGATCATTGGTCGCTTCCTCCTCAATCCTTAGTCGATCCTTCACAAAATGAAAATCGAGCTCTAATAACAGTTGAATACAACAAGATTGATCCCAAATTATCTGATGAATTTGAGCAGAGTATGCATGAATTAGGACGCCTTCTTAAAAGTGAAGGAATGGCTTACTGGGAATTATTTCAAGACCCAGCAGATGTTGGTCACTACATAGAAATCAGAATTGCTGATACCTGGACTGATCATATCCGTCAGCATGAATATGTTACTAGGAATGTTCAAGTTATGGAAAATAAAATACGCGAACTTATCAAGGATTGTCCCCAACCAATAATATCGCATTATGTGGGAAAATCTCCTTAATCATACTTGTAAGATAGGTAGATAGATAGATAGATTTATTTTGGTTGAACCATCATTTCTCCTAGTTCATTTGAGATAAATAGAAATTATTTGATTTGGATCTTCAATAAATAACCAGTGGATAACATTTCATTATAATCAGGATTATAGGCAATTTGCTAAAGTAGAGTGCAATATATGTCATGTTAATGTTAATAAACAGCACTATTGAACCCCTTTACATGCAGGGACCTAAACCCCCTTGGGCCCACTTAAAGTTGTTTCAAAGCTCCAAAATAGAAAGAGCTATAGCTAAGTCCCGACGGGCCCACTCTAGTATTGTTTTGTTTCCCACGCAATAGCAAGTAAGATTGTCTATCATAGAAAAGATAGTCTATCTTATTACTATTCAAGCGCTTAACAGACACTATAGCAGCAGACTAGTATTCTATTGTAAAAAATTGTAACAATTTTTTAACACTTATAGCTGACAGAACATTTCTTCTATTCTATATAATGCTGTATTGATATACGCATTGGTAATCAGTGATGGTATTTTTAGCTGATGTTGCTTTAGAAGTATTGAATTTATGTGATACAATATTTCGATCCTCTTATCAATATCATGTTCATTGTTGCAGGCCTCAATGAGTTGTGAGATTATATGTTGCTGATCATAAGCTGTCTTCATTTTCTTCCTTCTCTAATGGTACTTATAAGTATATTAACCATCTAAATGGTGAACATCAATTATTTGTCAGTATATAAACAGCGATTTATGAGTGGTAGTTTTCGGTTAGCGATAAGAGAGAAGAACGATCAAAACCTAATAACATGTAGCTTCTAAGAAGCTAAGTGATTTGCGGCAAACAGTTACATCATAAGCGTTAGACTCTCTTGATATAACCTATATGCTTTTACAATACTCCAAATCTTGATATGTAAATACTAATGTTGGGGTTATTACCAGTAATATCTCTTTTCTTCCTTCGATGGCAGAAAGTGTTTATCTAATTCATTTAGTCTTTCCATAGAATCATCGCTTTTTTGAAGACTAGAGAAAGAAGAATCATTTCTAATTTTTTGCAAAAGCAAAAGCACTTGTTCAATTGTAGCACCCTGTTTCATGTCATAGCCTATTTGCCTACAAACATTATTTATTCTACCATAGCGTTTATTCTGTCTTTTCTCCCACCTACTGGCATTAACAGATAAACCTGTTACAAACTTGATTATTGTCTTTTCCATGTGCTTAACATGCCATTCTCTCATAGGAAAGCTATTTTGTATCAAAAAAGGTCATCATCATATATACATATACTAGCATATATGTAACATGCTTTGAAAGTCACAGTAAATCACAGCCTTTTATGTAAGAAATCAATTTTAAGCAATGATAATTGATTTTATTCGTTAAGATTAGTCATTCTAGCCTAAAATATTGTTGAGTATAAGCAGTAAAAAATATTTACATTAGATATTAATGCTGGCTTGTATACGATACACACAGTGTAACAATAGTTGTGTTTGGTCTCATTTTACTTTAATTTCTGCGAATTTGTTGATATTCCTTTAACCATATATTTAAAACGACGTGGTTTTTCAACATTTTTTCATATAGATAGTTCCAAAGCGTGCATAAAAGTCCTAAATAGCTATAATAGTATGAATGTCTAATATGGTATTAGAAGAGAAGATCTGAAGAAGATGAGTGAATAAGAGATGCCCATGCTAATGTTGCAATGCAAAACATGCGGCGAAGTTTTTCCGGGAATTTATATAGCCGAAGGAAGTACTGATGATTTTAAAGTATCTGCGACAAATGCAGATACTTTACATACGTGTTCGAGAGGACATGATAACGAATACATTACAGCAGATTATATGGACTGGTCTTGACTACCTTTGAAATCAACAAAAGTAATAATAGTAACATATCCAGATAGTTTCAGACTTCAAGAAGCAAAGAGTCTAGTGGAATCATTAACAGATACTCAAATTGTAAAGGTTGTTACTCAAAAATATCTAAATCGTTCAGAGTATGGTTTAGGTTCTGGTAAAGCAGAAGAAGTCAAGCAATTTGCGTTAGAGTGTAAAGCTGATCAGATAGTAGTTGACGAGCATTTGACTTCAAAACAGATTCATAATTTGGAGAAGCTAACTGGTGCACAAGTTATAGACAGAGAGAGATTAATACTTAATATATTTCACTCTAGGGCAACTACAACTGAGGCAAAATTACAGATTGAACTAGCCGAAATTAAATACGAAATGCCACGTATAAGAGAGAATGCAAAACTAGCTTCGGGTAGTGAACGACCAGGAAAAGGAGGTATGGGAGTCTATGTCGTTGATGTCAAGTTCCGAGACCTAAAAAGACGTATGTCTTTTATAAAGAAAAAGCTTGCTGATGCGCACCAAAAACGTGAGCTTTACCATCAACAAAGACTGAAATCTAGAATGCCGGTTGTTTCACTAGTTGGGTACACTAGTTCAGGAAAAACTACATTATTTAACCTGCTTACTTCCGAGAATAAGAACACAGCGAGCAGTTTGTTTACGACGCTCTCAACCACCACGAGGTCATTTAAAGTAGATAATGATGGTAGAGGAAGAGGAGATTTATTGCTTATAGATACAGTCGGTTTTATCAGCAGGCTTCCTCACTATATGGTAGATGCATTTAAATCAACATTAGAGGAGTCACTTGCTTCAGATTTGATTATACTTTTAATTGACATGTCAGAGAAAATTGAAGATATTAGAATAAAATACGAAAGCTGTTGGGATGTTTTAGACGAGCTAAAAGTAGACAGGTCAAAAGTGTTTATAATTTTGACTAAATTCGACAATATTACTGACCCAGAACAAGTCAAGATGGATATTGCAAATACTTTAAAAATATCAAATCCAATAGCGATATCGTCTAAAACTGGATATGGAATTCATAAGCTGAAAACGATGATTGGAAATCATATAGATGTTGATAAATTTGTTAACCAGTTAGCCGACATTAGAAATGTTTAAGCAAGTTTGCTGGCGGTTTTAGAATTCCTGACGAAGCTAAAAGCAAATGTCCTAAATGCTCTTCTGAAATGATACCACGTCCTGCCTCAATATCAATGTCTTTGAGTTCATCACCCGATGATACGAGTAACATAAGAAAAATAAGCATAGAGGATCAGGATGCAAATTTTGTCTTTAAATTCAAATCATATAAAAAATGTGGATATGGCGAGTTCTATATCTACATTATTATATCAAGATTAACTGTCTTCGAAAGCCAATCAGAAACGAAGAGCTAATATCTGTGGTAAATATGACATTGGTTAGAAAAGATGAAAAATAAAATTAAGTTAAAAGCTTCCAGGACCAATATTCTGGCGCCTTTTTTCAAATGGCTATACGTGTAATTCAGTCTTTCTCGTCATTATAGTCTCTGAGTTCTAGTTCATCTTTGAACTCCAATTCTTCTTCTTCAGCCGTTTCTTCAAGATCATCAGACATTGCTCTTCGCTCGCACTTTGATTTTAGATGTAAACTTCTTCTATTGTTTTCCAAGCAGTATAGGCTTTGCTAGCTGATATTCCTTGTCGCTTAATAGATTTGTATGGCAATTGGACGTATGTCCGAGATTATGAAAATATCCTTGCGATTCTACGCTTGACAATGGTACAAGTCCATCATTAGGTTTTGGAAGCTGACCATATCCGATCCCCCCAAGTAGCTGTGGGCAATTGAGCAATAACGAAGGATTCCAGTCACCAGCTATGGTATAGTATCTCGTATTTGGATTCATACCCACCTTAGTATCTGGTGCTCCAGGTTTCAAGTCTTCTACAGCTGGTTTACAAATATTACTTGATTGTGCTATAGGTGAGCCTGCATTAGGAGTTCCAATCATTATTAGATTTGCAACAGCTTTATTATTATTAGAATAACTATTATTTGCTAGAAATACTCTCGCATCTAGTCCTCCCTTGCTATGACCAACTATGTTTACTTGTTTAGGAGACGATCCTGTCATACTGTTGAGAATTTGTTGAACCTGTAAGTTCAATTCCTTGGCATGATCTGCAGCAGATCCACATTTATCATCCGATTTATAAAATGTTATTGGATAAAACGGAATACCATCTTTTTTAAGCAAATCCTCCCACTTTGACCATACTGATGCATCTGAAGCGTATCCGTGTATCAAAAATACAGGAAGCGGTTTCTTTGTGACAGCAGGAATAGTATTGGTTGTTTGAGATTGACCATTAGCTATAATTGCAGACGATCCACCAGCCATTATTATTAGCAATGCAAAGACAGCAACAATTGATATCATTTCTTCATTCATGTCTATGAACCATACTGGCTCCAATAGGTTATATTGATTACAAATTGAGAGCATGACAACACTTGCATCTACGAGTTTTATGTAATGAAAGTCTGCTGTTATGTATGTAAGAAAAGCGGGGGAAATATGCTGCTATATTGAGAGGAGACTACACATGGGGAAGGATAAAACCATCATTTCGTCAGCTGTACGAAGAAATAATATCAGAGCTAGGAACAGAACCGTTAAACTTGATTTTTGGCGAAATTAATATGGAGAGTATAGCGAACAAAGCAAGTATAATCGCAGATGCAACAAAATAGTTCCTCAATACAAAAAGTGTATGTTAGAGTTGCAAATATACCATAGGTATGACATGAAAGAATGAGAAAAAGATTTTCATCAGGAATTGGCGCTAAATGTGAATGTATGTGTCATCAAAGGCCATCTACTAATGGCTATTGTGGTTATTGTTCTAACTCACATGTAAGCTCTAGAGGAAGGAAACAAAGCAGCAAACAGTTTTATCGATTAAAGATAATCCTAAAAAGGTCGTTAAATATTATTAGGATGTCTATTAGCGCTTAGAGAAGAAAACAGCTGTCAAACCATTCACATAAAAAAAGAATTTTGCTTGTAGACGACGATCTTAAAATAACAAATATACTTTCTCTAGGAACTAGGCTTAACGAAGATAGCTAGAATAAAATATTGATTCATCATTTTACTTCTATGAATAAAGATTATGATAGGAGATTTACTAGTGAAACCATATTTAATATTCCTGAAAGTCGTTTAGAGGTTATTATTAGAAATATTAATTTAGATGATATTAACAAGATTCTTCAATTACAGGAAGCATCATTCGCAGATATGGCCGCTTATGGCATGATATGGCCGGCCTCTTTCTTGAAAAAGCATATAGGTATCTTCCCCCAAGGACAACTTTGTGCAGAGATAAATGGTAAAATAGTTGCATCAGCCAGCAGTTTAGTAGTCACACTAAAGCCTCAATATTCAGAACATACCTGGCATGAAATTACAGGTGGTGGTTTATTTACAACACATGATCCAAAAGGCGATACTCTTTATGGCGCAGATATCTCTACTCATCCAGAATTCCAGCGAAAAGGGATAGGAAGTATGTTATACAATGTTAGAAAGAATCTTGCCATCAAAATGAATCTTCGACGAATAGTAATTGGGGGGAGACTATTTAATTATTACAAATATGCAAATAAGATGTCAGCAATTGAATATTCAAGAAAGGCAATAGAAAGAGAAATTGAGGATCCTGTTCTTTTGTTTCAGTTGAAAAATGGATTCAAGTTTATCAAAATTCTTCCAAACTATCTGAATGATCGCCGTTCGATGAATTATTCTAATTTTCTTGAGTGGTTAAACCCATATCATCAGTAATATTTCATTTTGCAGGGGCCCTTACGATTGCTGCTGGCGTAGAGGTTGCTTATGTAGGTTTTGCGTCAGTCAGCACTCGTTTGGGTTTATATTCAAAGATAATTTATTAAGTTTGGATAACAATTCTGGGTGCATTTATGTGGAGAAAGACGATGTCCAAGCCGTCGTAACTAAAAGTCTCATAGATACAATGACAAAAACAGAAAAGGTGTTATTCAGGGTAGTTGGGATGTATTGTGTATCATGCAAGTCAATTGTAGAGAAGCAACTGAAGAAGGAACAGGCAGTCAAAAAAATTGACATTGATTATCTGACAGATCGTATTATAGTTAAATTTGATCCATCGTTGATCACTACAGAGGAAATAAAGGATAGGCTAGAAAAATCTGGCTACAAATTTGTTAGAATACTAAGATAGCATTGACTTTATCTTCACGAATAGCATAAATATTTCTCGAGCCAATATTAATGAATATGACAATTCCAGCCTATCAAACAATAATAATGGTCAATGCTTTACAAGGATCGTCGATATATCAAAGCTGAAAGTCACATTCTTTATTTGGCATTTATATTATTTCCTTTACTTTCTCTACTAGATCATCTATTGTTATTGGTTTTCTAAGAAAATGGACATGAGCAACAGATAAAGTATCTGCTCGTGGTGCTTGGAATCTTCTTTTAAACTCTTCATGATAGCCTTCCCCAAAGGCTGTCAGAAAACATACTTTGATTTTATCATCTATATTTTTCATTTTTTCACACAATTCATACCCATTCATCTTTGGCATTTTAATATCGAGGATGGCGAGATCATATATATTAGGCTTGAAATTAGACAATGCTATTATCGGATTTGTAAATGAAATAACTTCATATAGTCCAGTGTCTTCTAAAGCCATACTAAAAACTACTGCGTTATCTTTTTCATCATCTACAACTAGAATTCTTTTCTTCACTGCTTATGACCTGCGTGAGTTCTTGATACTGTCGGCTGATAATGTTGTTCTTTATGCAATGGTAGAGTAAACGAAAATGTTGCACCTTTTCCATCTTTATTGTTTTCAGCCAGTATTTTGCCGCCATGAGATTCTATGATACTTTTAGTTATGTACAGTCCTAATCCAGTTCCTCCTGTTTCTGATTTTGTGGCAAATTTCGTAAACAATCTTGGAAGTATTTCTTGGTGTATGCCTTCGCCATTGTCGCTAATACTAACTCTGACTTGTTCTCCTTGTACTGTTCTTATATCATGATTGTCATAGTTTTCATTTTTCTCTTCTTCTCTTCTTACAGTTATAGAAACTGTGCCATCATCAGCATCGGCATCTTCGTTTGCACTAAATTTGATCGCATTACTCAATAAGTTTGAGATACACTGACTAATCCTTCCTCTGTCAGCTTCTATAAAAAAGGGACCATCGCTTGACTTGGGTCCATTGTACAATATCTGTACATTGCTATGTTCTGTTTGAATTTGGCTTTCGAAGTCTTCAATTAAATCTATAACCATGTCATTTAGATTAATTACTTCTTTGTTTAGGCTTAGTGTCTGACCTTCAATTCTTGTAACATCTAAGATATCGTTTGTAAGCTTGTGAAGCCTCTCTGCATTTCTTGAAATTGCATTTATCATTTCATCTCTTTTTTCAGGATGTTTTTGTAACAATGCCGAAAATCCTAAAATAGCTTGGGTTGGTGTTTTCATCTCATGACTTGCTACATTGATAAATTCTTTTTGCATTTTATCGTTAGTCTTTAGCATTTCATTTAGCTTGACTTGATTTGACAAATTCTCAAAGATGGAAATATACGATAAGACAGTTGGTTTACTTGTAGAATATGTTGCTGATCCTATTGCATCTACAAAATCTAGCTTTGAGTCGTCTACTTTTTCTATCACAAGAGATGCTTTTCTATCTACTACCAATATAGTTACTGTGTTTACATTAGTTTCAGACGTTGTAGTTGTTTCTTCAACGCGCTGTATATCCAAAAAATTGTTAGACTGGTCAATACCCATATTCTGCAGTATTTTCTCAATAGTATTATCGGTTGGGCTAATTACTCTGACCCTTACGTTGCTCCCTATTGATGCTGCCTCTTTTAATAATTGTATTATTCCTATTCGTTCTTCGCGAAGAAACGAATTGACAGTAGGAAATAATAACAATACTTCTCGCTTTGCTGATTTTACTAAATCAACGAATAATTCCTTTGTTCTTGATGGAATTTGAATAATCTCTGTACTGCCTGATGCGATTCCTTCTTCGATC
Source organism: Nitrososphaeraceae archaeon (assembly GCA_035252175.1). Classification (GTDB taxonomy): domain Archaea; phylum Thermoproteota; class Nitrososphaeria; order Nitrososphaerales; family Nitrososphaeraceae; genus JAFAQB01. The sequence continues at coordinate 16,624 of DATFDI010000068.1, read as the reverse complement.
TCACTGATTCTACGTTCTGCTGGTATTGCTTTATTCCAGAAGCTTTCAAATACATATTTTTGCTGCTCTACGATATCCTTGACATTGCTGTAAATCAGTTGTTGTATTGGCATAGATGGCTCTTTTGTCTGTCCTTCTATTATGGTTGCAGAAGCCAAATACTCTGCTTCGCTGACAGAAAAGTTTGCTTTAATACCATCTAAGTGTCTAATATCATAAGCAAAAAACTCAATCAAGTCCCTGCAGTATTTGACATTGTCTTTAGTAATGTCTGTAACATACCTTACTTTAATACCTCTTTTTTTGATATCAGATAATAATTTCTTGTACTCTTCGATTTCAAAAACTACTGAAGGAGCTCTATAGTCGCCACAAGAGCTTATTTTATTTGCATTAGATAGGAACTGTAATATTATATTCATTACCTTGTCCGAACCATGCATTACCTCAGTCCTTTCCGAAGTCAAATGTAACAAACAAAATATCCACAAAGCAGTATATAAGCAACTAACTAGGTCACGTTGAATAAGATTCATTATTTTTGGAATATATCTAGCACAAAGAAGAGGAAGTCAGGGGCAACATGCTCAATGTCGATTCCAGCCACGACGAACCTGCCGTGGATTATTTTCCGTGGCTTTCCCTGAATTCCTATTTCGCTAGGGCAGTTGTGAACGATAAACGATCGATGAATTAATGGCTTTCCCCAAATTCAGGGGCAATGATGGACGTCAACGGCATTGAAATGAAAAGATGTGTTATTTTTCTGATAGTGTTATCTTTTCACCAAATGTTTTGCCATTATCGTTGCTTACTCTAAGTACTGGTTCATTCATTGTTTGGTTTCGTTCCCACCAAGTGACATAAACATTGTTACCGTCTGCTGCTATCTGTACGTCCTGTGAATCAGAATGAGGAGTATTGCTCAAGTTTATCTTATTACTCCAAGTTTTCCCACCATCAGTTGAAGCTTTGAACATTACTTCGTCGTTACCTGTCTTGTTAGACCACCATGCGACATACGCATTATCATCAGAGGTAGCTATTGGTACTTTACTACGCGTTTCATCATTTACACCTGTTCCAACAGTACGTGCATAAGACTGCTGCATTGGCAGCCCTATCATTAGTGATGCAATAACAACTATAGCTGCTGTCAGAGTCCATAAATTTGCATAATAATACACATGCATTAGTATCCCCGAATTTCAAACAAAAAACAAGAAAGATTTAAGGCTTTTGGAAAAAATCATACCGCTCTTCTGGGCAACGACTTTTTTCTTTATTGTACGAAAACTATGACTGTACAATTGTCATCGCATCACTAATTTACCTAGTCAGTACATTTGTTCTGACAATCCAAATGAGAATTGCAAATTTTGCTGAAATGCTACAAGGACCGATAAATGAAAAGATAAAAGTGTGTAAAGGGGAGATACATAAGGAAATAGAAGCTTTAGAGTGGGTCCAAGGTCAAATATAGGATTTGGTTATTAACAATGAAAGAAAAGACACCAAAGTACGAATTTGACTAGTTGTACTGGATGACTTCTTGATGTTTCAGTTGACAATAACCATGCCATACTCTCAAAAGACAGAAGACAGAGAGATTCTTAAGCTTAGAGGAACCTACTATCCAACATTTTACATCTTACCAAGCTTGTTGACTCGCTAAAGGATCTGACGTAATGGTACTCTTACTAGTATGAATGATGCTCTTCTTTATGTGACTTTAATTGCCTAAATCTAGTGAAAAGCCTGTTACATTTTTCACATTTCCAGTGGTTCACATTTTCTAGCTTTTCTTTTTCTTTTTCATGTGATATCAACAAAGAGGGATCTATTGTGTTATTATTATAGCAGAATCCAGTTTTACCATTATAATTGACTGGGACATAGTTAAGTTTATACTTTTTTGAATTTTTATACTTGCCACGGGCTATGCCTTTTATCTTAACCACCAACTGTATTACTTGTCATAACAAGCCTTGTAATCATGGATCAGTATCTGTTTTATATCATCTGTGAGCTCTTCAAGTTGTTGACTAGTTGGATATTCATTTTTATCGGTGTTATCCTTCTTTTTGCCAAACTTAATTCCAAGGGAATCTAGTTCGTTATACCACCAATTTATGTTTCCAGACTGTTCATTATCTTTGATATCATAGGTTCGCTTATCATCGTTATTTTTGGAATTAAATTGGTGGTTTTCTTCGTTAACTTTACTGTTTTTCGTGGGTATCTAACTTTCCCACCGTTAAAACGATATACAATTCTATTCAACATAGGTTATATTGATACTACTTAAAGCTATGCAATGGCTTTCTTTTTCTTTCAAATGTACTACCTATGTGGGGTTGCAAACGAGATTTAGTTCACTGTAATTGATTTTTGTCTTTGTATGGTGTTCCGCATAATATGCTATTACTGCCTAACAATCAGACTTGAAGCAAAAGTCACATTAGTATATCATGCCTGATAGCATAATAATTATAGCCAAAGAAAAATGACACGGTAGTTGTGGATTAATTATACGTATAGGATCGTGTTATACACTATTATTGCCCATTTTCTAGGATGCTGTGTCTTTTGAAATTTCAATTATTTTCCCCATCGCCGAATTCTTCGCGAAGCGCAGGAGCGATACGTGTACCTATTAATTTAGTAGCTCGCATTAGCTTCTCATGAGGTAATGAGGCAGGGTTCATCATAAATGTTATTCTAGAGATGCCGCCTAGTGCTTTACTGTGCCTAATTATCTTATCGCTTACTTCATCCGGATCTCCTATGATCAATGCACCTTGAGTGCCTGTTTGTGCATCAAAATGTGCACGCGTCATCTCAGGCCATCCTCGCTCCTTACCTATCTCAGTCATGGTACGCGCATATCCTGGAAAAAAGTCATCGGCTGCCTCTTTTGTACTCTCCGCTACATAACCTAGGGAATGTACACCGACTTTTAATTGATCAGCTGAATGGCCAGCTTGTCTTCCAGCCTCCCGGTATAGGTCTACAAGTGGTTTGAAACTACGTGTTTCGCCACCTATGATTGCGACCATCAGGGGCAGTCCAAGCAAACCAGCACGCATGAACGATTCTGGTGTTCCACCAACGCCTATCCATATCGGCAGAGGATTCTGCAAAGGCCTTGGATAAATTCCCTGTCCATTCAAAGAAGGACGATATTTGCCTGACCAATATACATGTTCGTTATCACGAATCTTAAGCAATAAATCTAGTTTCTCTGTAAAAAGTGAACCGTAGTCTTCCAAATGCAATCCAAAGAGAGGAAATGCTTCTACAAACGAACCGCGGCCCACGACCATTTCAGCACGACCTTTTGATAAAAGATCCAATGTTGCAAATTCTTGAAATAGTCGTACTGGGTCGGCCGCACTTAGTACAGCTACAGCACTGGTAAGACGTATGCGCTGTGTTCGTGCTGCTGCTGCTCCAAGGATAACCGCGGGAGCTGAATCGAGGAACTCCTTACGGTGATGTTCGCCAACTCCAAATACGTCCAAGCCCATTTGATCTGCATATTCAATTTGCTCTACTAGTCTTCGGAGACGCTCAGATGGGTTTACTGAAATGGCAGTATCATCCCAAGCTGCAAAGCTATCAATCCCCACCTGCATCTAATATGTATCATTCAAGAACATTATTTAAATCGATTAGTAGTTTCTAACTCAGCTGATATGAATTAACAACAATGATAGTAGTATAGTAAGCGAGCTGCTTGGCTTAAAATTATTGAAATTTCTAAAAAGGAATTAAGGAATTGTACGTATAAACCATGTCTTATCTAATCATTACTTTATTGTACGATCCTAGGACTGTCAGGTTACTTTACTCATTATATAAGTCTGCTTTTCGTAGATTTGTTTTACTTTTTGCAGCGAATCTATATCTGAGACACTTTTATCTTCACGTATGTTCTTTATTCTAGGAAAACGTAATGCAAAACCACTATTATGCCTATCGCTTTTTTGAATACTATCAAATGCAATCTCTAAAACTACTTCTGGCTTTACTATTATTCTAATGCCCTCATCTTTTATCATAATTGATTTTAACCTTTTTGTAATTTGATGTATCTCATCATCAGTTAATCCAGAATAGGCCTTACCAATGGTTCTTAGTTTACTAACGCTATTACTGTTATCTTTACCATCATCTCTTACTGCAAATGTATAATCAGATAAAACACCTGCCCTCTTTCCGTGCCCATATTCAGCAATTACAATAACTGCGTCGATTGTATCTAATTCTTTTTTAAGCTTTACCCAATATTTTCCTCTTCTCCCAGGGTGGTAATGAGAATCCGGATCTTTTAGCACCAATCCTTCATGACCAATATCTCTGCTTTTCTCAAACATTGCAATAATATCTTCTTCCGAATTTACAAGCTTGTATGTCGAGCTAACGATAGGCTCTTTAAAATGCATGTTTGATAGAATTTGTTTTCTTTCTTTAATTGACATTTTGATTAGGCTTTTTCCATTCAAATACATGACATCAAATACTACATATACAAGTGGGGTTTCTGCCATGATTTGTTCTGTCAGATTCTTTTTATGAATTCTTTTTTGGAGTTCTTGGAAATGAAGCGGTTTGCCATTTTGAAAAGCCATCACTTCTCCATCTAAAATAAAATCTTCTATTTCTGACGATGACAGTTTTGTGTCCCATGCGGCGCTAGCTAATTCGGGAAATGCGTTTGTAATGTCAGAAAGCTTACGAGAAAATAGTCTAATTTGTTGTCCAGACTTGTGCATTTGCGCTCGTATGCCGTCATATTTGAATTCACAAATCAAAGGTTTCTGATAATGGTTGATGATCTCTTCTGCTGTGAACATCACATCTGCTAACATGTAGCTTATTGGTGTGAGTGGTTCAATTAGTGTGGTGCGCAAAACGTTTCTCTTGGCTAACAATACTACCTTGGAAATATCTCCTGAAACGAGCATTGCATTTCTAACATCTCTAAGATCCTGACGGAATACTTTTGATATTGCAATTTCAACCAGACCTTCTGTCAACCCAATCCTTAACTCCCCGTTTATGATTTTTATAAGATATTTTGCTTCAGGCGGCGAACTGTCAATAAGCAGTCCTTTTAAGATGTTTTTCTTGTCTTTGCTAGAACCAGAGCCTATGGTATCTGCAATTTTCTTAAAGCGGACATATATGGATGATAACGTTAAAGGTTGTTGTTGGAAAAGTGAAACGATGTTCTTTTTTGATACAGCGTACTCAGATAATGCACCCATATCCCCGTGCTGTAAGTAGATGCTCTGAATTTGATTTGAATCTAGAGTAGCTATCTCGGAGAGTACTTGTATCACTGTACTATATCCTATATTCATCACAAATTTTGAGCCTTGTGGAAATATTCTACTAGAAAAGAATAGAACGACAATAGGTAAAGATTCTTCATCATTACTTAAAGAATAAAGGTAGTCGGAAAGGATACTTACTTTCATATTCTTGCTGTTAGTTGCTCGTATCTTTTCACAGGCATCTACAAAATGCGAAAAATAAGTTGAACAGTTACCAGAATGAACGGAAATAATAGACATATCATCTCCTTTCTTTTAGTGAAATAGCCATTATAAACTCATTATGATTAAAACTTGAAACCATTTGATTACCATCATATACCTTAGCATATAAAGTTGATATTATTAATCGCATAGAACCTGATGCACTGATTACAACAAAAACTATGATAAGTATTTGTTATTCTAGTATTCAATCCACTATATCTATTATATTTATAATTACGTATTCACTTTTTAGCAATATACAAAATGAAAGCTGTTGGTCTTTACAAATACCTGCCAATAGAAGATCCTCAATCGTTAGTTGATTTAGACCTTCCACAGCCCAATACTGATACCACAGGACACGATCTACTAGTTGCTATCAAGGCAATATCAGTAAATCCTGTCGATACCAAAGTCAGAAGAGGATTGATTCCTCCTCCACCCACTATTACAGAAGAAAATAAAAATACTCTACGTATTTTAGGATGGGATGCTGCTGGAGAGGTAGTGCAAGCTGGTTCAGATTGCACACTCTTTAAGAAAGGAGACACTGTTTACTATGCTGGCAGCATTTCTAGACCATTAGGAACAAATTGTGAATTTCATGTGGTCGACGAACGTATTGTTGGAAGAAAACCAAAGTCACTTAGCTTTGAAGAAGCTGCTGCTATGCCACTTACAACCATAACTGCGTGGGAGGCTCTATATGATAGACTATGTTTGCACTCGAATATTGTGAGAGGGAAAGCGTCGAGTACCTCACAGCCCCCAAATAATAATAATAGATCACATGACGTATCGCCAGATATTCTTATCATAGGTGGAGCAGGAGGAGTTGGTTCCATAGCCACTCAACTTGCAAAAAATCTTGTAAATCAACCAGCTTTCTCGCCATCCTTCTCAGTATCATCTTCTTCTTCTTCTTCTCCTCATGTACGAATTAATGTGATTGCAACTGCGTCTAGGACTGAATCCGTTGAGTGGTGTAAGAAAATGGGTGCAGATTATGTTATAAACCATCATAAAGATCTTAAATCTCAAATTAAGGAACTGGTAGGTATTGATTACGTAGATTATATTCTTTGTTTGAATGATACTAGCAATTATTTTGAGAGTATGAAGCAGTTAGTTGCTCCACAAGGTAAGATATGTTCTATAGTTGAAACTCAAGCTCCAGTAGATATAGGAGGTATACTACGGCAGAAAAGTGCTACGTTTGTTTGGGAGCTCATGTTTACCAGATCACTATTTCAAACACCAGATATGATACAGCAACATCAATTGCTTGATACAGTAGCCGAGCTTATTGATAGTAACAAAATAAAAACTACTTTAACAGAGGTATTATCACCAATTAATGCTGAAAATCTACGCAAGGCACATAGAAAGTTGGAATCTGGTACAATGATAGGAAAGATTGCTTTATCTGGGTTTTAAACTAAACTTTTGCTACATGATACGGTTAATTTATCATGTTAACATTATAACAATCTTCTTTCCATAAATACATCTCTCTGTAGTTATCATTGTATCCATGAATGTCAACAAAACCATTCTTTACCTTGCAATGCACACTGATCCAAAAGGATATGTTTTAAAAGGCAATTTCTTGTTACAAATGATAAGTTTTGAAGAACAATACTTATATAGCACTGCCGAACCCATTTTTAGCACCAATATCTGTTTTAGCCCCCTTGATCCCACTATTTATACGGGTTCAAATACTTCGTTTTTCATATTACACCAGTAAGAGAAGTGCAGCTAAGAACAATAATTAGAAATGTGTCATTATTAGATGGATACAATTAGATGTTGCTATACAATGTAATATGATTAGTTTAAGTTTACCTTACACACTCGTAGTCTGTGAAAAACCAGACGCTGCAAGAAGGATAGCGCTTGCTATAGGTACGTGTAGCTTTAGGGAAATATCTGCTTTGGAATGTATAGGAAGTAGAGGTACACCGTCAGTTTTTTCTGTAACAGACCATCATAATGAGCATTTTATTGTATGTTCTGCTATTGGTCATCTGTATGGTCTAGTAGATGTAAATGGAAACAGAAGTATTTATCCTGTGTTTGACGTGAAATGGATGCCGATCTTAAAAAGGACAGCGACAAGATCTCAACATATTATAAGGACGATCTCGTTGCTTTCCAAAAGAGCCAACAGGTTTGTTCATGCTTGTGATTATGATCAGGAAGGCGAAGTAATTGGTCACAATATTCTCCAGTATGCTTGCAATAACAAATACGAAAACTCCCTCAGAGCTAAATTTTCAACTCTTACAGATGAAGAAATAAGAAGCTCATTTGATAATTTGTCGAAACCTAGCAAAGGTTTAGCTGAGGCTGGAATATCTCGCCATATGGTTGATTTTATTTATGGAGTTAACCTCTCAAGAGCACTTACACAATCTTTTAAGGCTGGTAATAACGGCAAAAGGTACCGTAACCTATCAATAGGTAGAGTTCAAGGTCCAACCCTTGCTTTTGTAGTTGATAAAGAGATGGGGATCAGGCTACATATCCCAGAACCATACTGGGTAATAATAGGGGAATTTGAAAAAAATGGGCATATAATTAGGGCCGATTATCATCTATATAAAATAAGTACACTGGCTCAAGCAACTTTAGTAGTTGATGAATGCGCAAATCAAGACGGAAAGATTATCAAAATTGAAAAGCAAAAGGTCACACTCAGGGCTCCATATCCTTTCAACTTGGGCGATCTCCAGAAAGAAGCCTATAGAGTATTCAGGTTCTCTCCAAGCTACACATTGTCAATTGCAGAGAAGCTCTATTTAGCTGCTTTTATCTCCTATCCAAGGACATCTAGTCAAAAGCTACCTACTTCAATAAACTATAAAAAAATTATTTCTGACCTTTCAAGAATCAACAGCAACTATACTAACCTTGCTAAGACCCTGCTTGGAAGAAACCATCTTGTTCCAAATGAAGGGAGCAAGACTGATCCAGCACATCCTGCTATTTATCCTACTGGAGCGAAACCTAAAGGTAGACTTCAGGGCATTGAAGCCAAATTATTTGATCTCATAGTCAGAAGGTTTCTGGCGACTTTCGGTGACTCAGCTAGAAGTCAGCAAACAACAGTTAGGATCTTGGTTAAAGATGAACACATTTTCGTTGCTGATGGGAAGAAAATGCTGTATGAAGGGTGGATGCATTTTTACAAACCCTATGTATTATCTGACATTGAAACCGATCTCCCAGAGTTGCAAAAAGATGATGTATTAAGAAATGTTGTTGTAAGAATGGAGAGCAAATTTACTCAACCTCCTCCTAGATTCAATCAGGCCAGCTTACTAGCAAAGATGGAAGAAGAAAAGATTGGAACTAAGGCTACAAGATCTGAAGTTATCAGTACCCTCTTAAAAAGAAATTATATTAGTACTACTGGAACTGCGATTAAGGCTACGGATATTGGGTTTGAAATAATACAATCGATGCGCAAATACATTCCAGATGTAGTATCTACTAATCTTACTAGATCTATGGAAGAACAACTAGAATGTATAGAATCAGGCAAAGCTAAGAGTTCATCAGTAATAGATTACGCAAAATGTAGGTTGAGAGAAGCAATAATCCCTTTCAAGGAAAATGAGGCCGAGATAGGTCGTGAAATAACTAATGCAGTAGAAATTAGTCAGAATAAAGACCAACAGCAGCAGATGGTATTGGGGGCATGTCCTATATGTAACAACGGAGTTCTCAAAATAATAAGATCGGTTGTATCGAAAAAGAGGTTCGTGGGATGTTCTAATTATTCTTCAGGTATATGTAAGGCAAGCGCTCCGTTACCTCAGAAAGGATCAATAAAAACTACACGAAAGACTTGTATTATATGTAATTGGCCCATAGTTAAGGCTCGCTATGATCATCACGCAAATCTTCACTGGGAATTCTGTATTAACATTCAATGTCCTTCTAGAAGGGCATAACAGTACTCATATTATTATTACTATATAATACTGAGCCATACAAAGTATTACTGCTTTATTTTAGAGCTATCAACTAACTATTAAGACAGCTACAATTACTATTGGACTAGCCTCTTGATCTATCTTGGCTAAATTCGGGACCACCATATTCCGTCACTCTAGGTTTCCTACCATGTACCTGCTTGTGAATCTCTAAACGCTTTTTCTCTTCAAATTTTAAACCACATGTCTTGCATTTGAAGGCCAACTGCTATTGATAAAAGATAAATTATAAAAAAGAATGTTCTATATCTTTTAAACAAAATTAACGGAATAGACAGCTATTCCTAACAATCATCAGTTAATAGCAATTGAACTTCTCCAAAGTCACCATCATCATCAATACCTCTTGCTTCTTTCTTTATTACTTCGATATTCTTTTTATCATCAAAAGGCATAATGATGCTCTTCACTCCGATGTTTCACGAACTCTTTCTTTGTTCTTTCTAACTTTGAATATGAATGAATAATAAAATAAAGCATAAACTTCCAACCAATTTTGGAACACGGTTTACAGCTATATTCATACGATGAAGAAAAACCATATGCTTCTCCAACTACACATTTTGAAGCATCTTTAAGTTCAAGATACAATTGTAGCGTCTAAGGGTAGTGGAGGAAATAGTTTGCTATCTTCTAATCGTTTAGCCCACCGTGGAGAGACAGCATACAATGTCAATGGTTCTTGGTCTTGTTACCATATATGGTGTTGCATTTCAAGATATTAATAATTTCTAAGTATAACATTGTGTCTACAACTGATATATAATATAATATACAACTAAAAATGCGTTATGAAGTTTGACTTCTTTAGCAGAAAGAAATTCAAATGCACTGCCTGCGGAGATAAATTTAAAACTGAAACAGAGTTAGAACAACACCGCAGAACGGCGCATACTAGATAATGTTGCTGTTTTTATGCAATTGCGTTTACTTTATTGCATCAGCAAAGTTTTTGAGATTCTCATTCAAATAAATCCTATCGCCAGCTATATTAATTAAATTAAATGCAGGATGAGCATAATCATGAATGTATGACCATTGCCAAAATGCAAAACCAACGACCTTGAAACTTTTCAGTCTATTTATGAGTTGCTTAAACTGTCTTCTATTTATAGCAACTCCAGGTTTGAGTCCTGCATTAAATTCTCCTGCATATATAGGAACGTTCTTCATAAACCAACGTATTACTTTGTAATACCCCATTGTTACATTGCTTGGCGGGTATGGATGGATATCAAATATTATATTGTTAACAGTATTGTGTGAAAGCTTAGTCTTTGCTTGCTCCCATGGAACGTTAATCGTGCTAAGTGGATCCGAGGAGGTAAAACAAAAAAACAAAGTTTTGCTGGTTAAATTAGATATCTTTTTTACAAAATAATCATGATAGATTCCTACCTTTCTAAAATCAGATTGTCTAAATACCATCGGTTCGTTTAGTATCTCAAATCCTAATGTAGAACTTTTGTCTTTTGTCCTATTTACTATTCCTTCCAAGAATTCCAGCTGAGCGTCCCAACAATCTTTTCCATCTACAGTCTTTACCATCCATTCCAGAATCTCTTTAGCACGCGTTTAAAATTAAAACCTGAGGTATTTTCTAGATGCGGACCTGCTTCAAAAGATGGTATAAGAAGAGGAATTTGGAAACCCAATTCCTTCACCAAAGTAAGATGAGCACTTCCATTGGTGGCTATAGTATACACATGATACACAATACCTATCAGCTACAGAAGAAATATGATCAAGCTCTTGATTAAAGGCGTCTGGATTTTTTTCATGTGACTCCCAGTATAAAGGAACCCTAACGCACTGAATTCCTATTTGTTTAAATATTTTAAATGAATCATCGATATAATCATTAGAGAGTTGTGATGTATCCTCGCCATTCTGACGTGCTGCACATGCAATACCGCAAAAGTTGACACCACGCAAGAATTCTTTCATTTGTTACAGCACTATTCCAGGCTCAAAGAGTGTTAATTCATTATATTGATACACGATCGAAATTAATATGTATTGATCCCTTTGGTCTTATATTTGATATCTTTTACAGCCGGAAATGAGTTTATGTTACATGGTGAGAGAGAAATCAATCAATGAATGAACCTGTTATGAGAGTGAGCTGTATCCCATAGAAATTGGCAAGCGTTAGTATCGGATCAATTTCATCTTGCTTAATTTTGACATTCGATGATAACGTTACTGGGATATGGACAGCAATGACTGGTCAACTGTTGAAACAATTGTTTATTTCTACAATAAACAAGTACATTTAAACCGTGGGCAGCTAAAGCAAAACAGATTATAGAAGTAGCTATACTGATACCTTGTCATGTCTTTCAAAGGCATTAGGAAAAGGTGCAACATAAATGTGGATATTTTAATTTCTCTCTACAAATAATTAAAAAGAGATTTTACTCTGGGAGTTGTAGCATTATAGCAACAGAAAATATATCTTCGTTGAGGTCAATATGCACAACTGTTGCTTCTTCTGTCATTTAACAACGTGCACATAATCTCCATCATTGTTAATTAGGATGCGTGTAACCGCTTTCCACCATAATCCACATGATGATGTCTGTGTGTCTATATTATACCATTTCCTAACTCTTCTGAGAATGCAATTTCTGACAGAGGTTTTCTCTCCCTTGGTAAGTGTGCTTTTTGTCTTAAACTTTCAGGTAGTACGTGATGAATATCCTGATATCCTATAGCTATCATAATGCCTACTTCAAAGTCGTCGGGGATGTTAAAAACTTCTCTGGCTTTCTGTACGTCAAAGCCACCCATTTCATGCATTATTAGACCCTGATTAAAGGCTTCGAGAAACATGTTTTCGTTTGCAGCTCCCAAGTCGTGGAAGTGAAGCCGATTGAAATTTGTATTGTCTGAATACGTTTTCTTTGTTATTGCACAAATTAGAATGGGTGCTCTCTTTGCATAATTGTTAATATCCTTCAAAACAGATTGTGCTTTCTTTAGCTTTTCAGGATTATCATTAGTAAATACAATATAACGCCAAGGTTGCTCATTGCGTGAGGATGGAGCCCATCTTCCGGCTTCCAAAACCGATAATAACTTTTCTCTTTCTACAGGTCGACTAGAAAATGCTCTTGCACTCCATCTTTTTGCCATTAGCTCATTTATAGGATGGTCTGTTTTCGCAGGCTTTGATATTATTGTTGCCTCCAATGAGGATGTAGATGATGCCTTTTCTTCTTCTTGATTATTACTCACAATTATTCAAAAACAGTATTTTTGTTGATTATTTCTATTTATTGCTTTCTGACATCACTTACATCTGCCAATAAGTCTCCTATAATCTGTGCCGAGTGACTTTGCGTTATAGGCTTACTGCATTCGTAGAATAGATGTATTAAACATGAGCTCGACAGATGCAACATAAACAAATAAATTTCATTATTTATTTCTCCTTATCATAAAACGGCCAATCTGTTGTTACATCATTAATTTATCCCGTACCGTCCACTTATGTTGACAAGGGTAGAAACTAGACGACACAAGATTGATGAGGTCCTTTTCTTCGACATCCAGAGCAGCCAATATAATATTTCAGCAACTGCTAGACGCAGTATACACAGTAATCAGAGCTATATTATAATAGTATTTTCCATAACTATACGCTTTGACTTTATTTGTTTAGCTCTTTTTTAAAGCTAAGCGTTGATTAATAGATTACTAGTCCCTATATGTGGGTGCTTTTATATCCAGGTGTGACCTATTTACTAAAACCATGACAAGCAAAAAAGGTGCATGTTTGAGTGTTATATCCATGTCTATAGTCTTTGCCGCAACCATAGTGACGATAACAGGATTTTGGGGTTTTCGTGTAGCACATGGTCAAGGAAGTAATAGCACATCATCATCCCTGTCATCGTTAACACCGCAGCAAAAAGCAGCAATATGTGGCCCTAGTAATCCAAAGCTTAAATTCGTCAATTCCACTGAATCAAAGTTATGTGGTATTCCAAAGACAGTAAAATCAAATATGTCAAATACAACAACTAGTCCTAGTTCAGCACCATCCGTAGTACCTACGCCACCTTCATCAGGAAGCTAGCAATGGTTTATCATTGTATTATTGCCACTACTGCGCAACTATCAACCGGGATACTGCATACCACTTTTGCAATTACCATCCATGATATTGTAGCATATGCAACCATTGTAAGTTGTAATTTCACGCTTGGGATTTGCTTGTGTGTGGACATTAGCATATGCATTGCCATCGTTAATTATCTTGACTAGATCAGAGATTTGTTTGCCCTTCAGCGGTCCCACAAGATCATTTGAAGTAACCTTTCCTTCTGATAGCTTGCCGTTCATTGGTCCAGTTGGATTTGAAGAGGAATTAAATAACCAAACTACAGGAGGTCCATTTTCTTCAGGTTTACCTTGATGTATATGTGCCACTGTTACCTTGTCTATATTATTGACATTGACTTTATATGACATCTACAGCGTGTATTCAAAAGAAAGACTAATTGTTGCTGCAACATCAGCAATTATTGCCTACCTGAAGTGTGATATAGTAGTAACTGGTTCTCCTGGCTTTGTATCTCTTTGCGTCTTTATCTTTTTGACCGCATCTTCAAAGTGATGCATTAAGACAATTGCATCAGAAGCATGTTTTACTGATTCTTCCGGTGTAGGATATTTTTGCAAATATTCGTGCAACACCAAAGAAATTGCTGTGTTCACAATTACTGATACGTCAGCACCGCTAAATCCTTCTGTCTTGTCGGCTATTTTTGCTAAATCGATATCTCGACCAATGGGCTTACCTTTTGTGTATATATCGAGGATTTTCTCTCTGGTCTTTTTGTCTGGATTTGGTACATATACTATCTTGTCAAATCTACCTGGCCTTATTAAGGCTGGATCTATCCTATCTGCTCTGTTGGTCGCAGCAATTACAACTATTCCTTGTAATTCTTGTATACCATCCATCTCAGTCAATAATTGGGATAACATCCTTTCCGTTCCAGTAGTACCTCCAACTCCTTCCTCTCCCATACTACCTCCTCCACGATGCGGAGCAATAGAATCCACCTCGTCAAAAAATATTACACATGGAGAAGCCTGTCTTGCTTTCCTAAAAATTTCTCTGATACCTTTTTCCGATTCGCCAACCCATTTACTAATCAGTTCAGGACCCTTTACGCTGATGAAATTAGCTTCAGATTCTGTAGCTACAGCTTTTGCGAGCATAGTCTTACCAGTACCTGAAGGCCCATGCAATAGGATTCCTTTAGGAATCAAATGACCTAATTCCTTGTACAGATTCGGATAGCGCATGGGCCATTCTACTGCTTCTTGTAATTCTCGCTTGACTTCTTCCAAACCTCCTATGTCATTCCAACTAACATCTGGAGATTCAAGATACACTTCTCTCATTGCAGAGGGCATTACGTCTTTTACAGCATTTTCGAAATCTCTTCTAGTTATAACTAATTTATCTAGTACTTCTGGTGCAAGTTTCTCATCTTCTAAATTAAGTTCAGGTAACAATCTTCTCAGACATTTCATAGCTGCCTCTTTGCACAAATATTCCAGATCTGCACCTACAAAACCATGTGTTACTGCTGCTACTCGATCTTGATCGACATCTGTATCTAGTGGCATATTACGAGTATGAATTTGCAGTATCTCTAATCTACCTCTCTTGTCAGGAACTTTAATTTCAATTTCCCTATCAAATCTACCAGGACGTCTTAATGCTGGATCAATTGCATTTGGTCTATTTGTTGCAGCAATTACAATGACTTTGCCTCTTGCCTCTAAGCCGTCCATTAAAGATAATAACTGAGACACTACTCTTCTCTCTACTTCTCCTGTAACTTCCTCTCTCTTTGGAGCGATAGAGTCAATTTCATCGACAAACATAATGGATGGTGCCTTTTCCTTTGCCTCCTTGAAGATTTCTCTCAATCTTGCTTCAGATTCACCATAGAATTTGCTCATTATTTCAGGCCCCGAGATACTGATGAAATGAGCATTGGTTTCATTGGCTACTGCCTTTGCGAGTAATGTTTTGCCAGTACCCGGAGGACCATGGAGTAGTACACCCTTTGGTGCTTCAATACCTAGCTTCTCAAAAATCTCTGGGTGTCTTAATGGAAGTTCAATCATTTCTCGAACTTTTTGGATCTCTTCTTTTAACCCACCTATATCTTCATAAGCGACTTGTGGAACTCCATGTCCTGATGCTTGATTTTTGTCTGTTATATGAAAAATTGTCTTTTGAGTAACTACTACTGCGCCAGTAACTGGCGTAACAGCGATAATTTGGAATGTAAGTCTACCACCGAAATAAGGAACCATCACATTGTCTCCCTTAATAAGAGGAACGCTTTCAAGAGCATCAGCTAGATATCGTTCATCAATAGGAGGTATTGATTCTAATGGGGCAACTATTACCTTTTCAGCAGGTGATGTTTTCATTTTTGTTATTTCAACAGTATCGCCTATAGCCACTCCCGCGTTATTCCTAACAAGACCATCAACTCTGATTAAACCCTTGCCCTCGTCTGAAGGATAAAGTGGTAAACACTTGGCAACAGTTCTGCGTTTGCCACCTTTTATCTCAATAACATCGCCTGTTGAAGCACTTAAAGAATCCATGGAATCGTAGTCAATTCGAGCAACTCCTCGTCCAACATCTCTCGTGTAAGCTTCAAGAATCTTTAGAGTATAAGTCATGTGATAAAGTACCTTTTAAATAACTCTTTATACGCCTTTGTATAAGGATTTGTGAGCCGTTTATGCTTGTAGCTTGATGTACTTATAAATAATGTCAATTAAAGTGGAGCTCAAAACATGAGTGATAACAATAACAATACAATAACTACTATAGTTGGAAGTTTCATTATAATCATAACTGTTGTAGATTAATCACTTTTGATGTTGATTTTCTCTATTATATCATTTAGCTGCTGTATATGAAATGGCTTTTGAAGAAAGGCATCTACCTTGATATCTGGCAACATATTATGAAAATCCTTTTCTTGAATTTCAAAAGCACTCATAAGTATTGTCTTTACATGT
>DATFDI010000067.1:0-2176 GCA_035252175.1 Nitrososphaeraceae archaeon | reverse complement strand
TAGAATTAACTCAGAGCATAATGTTTCTGCTCGTATTATTTACAAGAATACTGAGGAATTATTTCACTTAATAGAAAACATAAAGACTATGGATTATGTAACTGGAGTTTCATGGTCTGAAATGGTAGAAGTAATAGGAGATAATAATTCTGAAGTTATAGCTGCCTTTTTCAATAAATGACGGCTGAACTCCACTATTATCTATCCTCTACTATGAGTACTTGTCCATGATGATTTACCAACCTTTCTTTTTGCTCTTCTGTTAGTACATTAAAATCTTGTTTATGAAATACACAAAATCGCTTTAGATTTACGTCAAACCTAGATGGTATTGATAACTCATGCTCAACAAGTCTATCTTTCTTATCGAGATGGAAAAACGGCCCAGCATCAGCAATTACCAAAACACCATTTTCTGCACGGTTAACTAGATTGTTGATAAAAGTCATATGATCATTTGCACCAAAATGTCCCTTTATAGAATCCATCACTATAAGCGAATCTTTGTATTTTTTCACCATATCGGCAGCAAGACTGTCATCTAACAAGAGGTTTCTAAGATTATCAGCTGTTTCATAATGTGGCAGTATAAGAACAGTTTTATTTTCTTGTTCTAACTGTGTTTTAACATATCTTGTATATAGTTCCCTTAGCGTTCTTTGATTTCGATAGACAATTAGGTGATGAGCTCCATATTCTGATTGATTCATATGATTTAGCGCCTCATTGCTATGACAGTTAATTAGATTTTGTGTCATCATAGGTTCTCCCTTTGGCATTTATGCACAAATAATATAATAAGCATTACATAGAAATCATCAATCAAGTATTCATCTTCAATATCATGTCGTTTAGCAGCTGTATAGAAAATGGCTTTTGAAGAAAGGCATCTACCTTGATATCGGGCAACATATTATGAAATTCCCTTTGTTGAATCTCAAATGCACTCATAAGAATTACTTTTACTTTTGGATCGTTTTCTTTTACTTTTCTTACAAATTCATAACCATTCATTCCAGGCATTCTAATGTCAGAAAGAACTGTACCATGATAATCTTCTTTGGAACCTGAATTAAAATGTGCCAAAGCTTTGAATGGATCTGTAAACGCACAGACTTTGAATTCTTGTTTTTGTAAAGACTGCTTAATTATATCAACAATAGCATTCTCATCGTCAACTGCCAGAATAGATTTATTATTTCTATCAGTAGTAGTAGCCGAAGAGGTCATATCGGCATCTATTGATTTAAGAGTTGATAGATATAAGGATTTTTCAGAGGTCTTTAGTTACAGGAGTATGCGCTAATCTCATCACGTATCAAAGTCGATATTTTAGACTATAGTGATATTCCTGCAGCATGATTGACAGCGTGGTGACATTTACACTGTCTACCGTATTCATGTACTGAGAATTTATTTATGATGACAATTACGATAATTGCATATTGGCTCTATTTGATGACCATATACATCCATGACCCTTATTTGTTGCCACGCTGACAGCTGTTTTATTATTATCGTAGCAGGTTGGGAATATTCGTCTGTAACTGCAGAATCAGACCTGTCCGATTCAACCCTCTCCATCTTCCAATGACAGCTGTAACAGTATCCGCACCTTACACAAGTAAATTGTGTCCTAGTATTACATGAAGCACATTGTTTGTAAGTCGCTATGATGGTCTCTCTTAAGTATTCATGTTGCTGTAAGCAGTTACGTATTCTCAATCACCACCATAGCCAGTATATCAAGAACTCCGGGGAAAAAATTTGCTATTCTAGCTTTCCTTCTGTCAATGGTCTAATAGGAACCTGCTCTCTTCTTAGTTTGAGCTTATTGAATATATCCGCAGATGACTGCTCTTCGTTTATTTCTATACCCATTTCGCTCTTTATTACGTCTCTTCCTTCTCTTGCCCCGATAAGTATTATCTGCGCATTTTGATAATCTATGAACTTTGTATTCTTGGAAAGAGAAACAAAGTTCTCATTTTCATTGAACTCGTTTAAGACCTCCTGTGGATATTTTGGAGGTTCATCTGTACTAGGAAGATTTGATGATTTTGGTATTTTGGGATTGATTACAGAAATAACATAGCTTGCTTCTTTTTCAATTCCTAATTCTCTTTGAGCTTCTCCTGGTTCTTTTGGCATCTCAAGAACATACGCTAATTCTGTA